>CAYRAD010000014.1:0-16238 GCA_964422135.1 uncultured Vicingus sp. | reverse complement strand
GTATTCTTCTCGGTAGTAAGTAATGGTTATCCGCTTTTCTTGACTGCTTTTTAAAAGCAAATTAGCGAGCTGCATCCGATAGCTATCGGAACTCGCTTTGTAACTTGACAAGGTTTTCGCTACTAAGTTGGTTCGGTTTCAGGTGATTCCTCATAAAAATTATTACTTTTAAGCATTGAACAAACTAAAGGCACATTACATATAGTAGCGTTGGGGCACATACTGAACATGGAAAAAAGAATTTACATATGTTTATTAATCTTAATAGGGCTTTGTTTCAATATACACAGTCAAACAATAAACATACATTCAATTACAACATCTAGGCAAAGTAATGGTGATAATGGGTACACTCTTGATGGTTTACGAATGACACCAGGTGCAAGACAGAAATTATTAAACCCGATTAATTTTGGAGTAAATGGAACATATACTAAAAGTGTTTCAATATTTGATGGCTACGGAACAACTGGAAGTTTAACACAAATAACAAACGTTCCTACAGACATTATTTTTTTCTTTGGTTCATTTAATCAACTTGATGCTTCCACCCAACAATTTACAAATGCAGAAATAGATTCACTTTATTATTGGTCAAAGCGAGGAGGAAAATTAATTATTGCATCAGGGATTATTTTTAGTTCAATATATGATGCATCAATGCTAAACTCTAAATGGGGGTATAGCTGGACTCAAAACTCTCCTAATTCTTTTATTCCAACATCAACGGGTGCTTCTACTGATATTTTTAACGGTCCTTTTGGTTATGTAATAGCTGCTAATCAAGGTGCTGGAGCACAAGGTTACTTTAGCCAAATCCCTACAAACTCATCAATTTTAGCTACAGACAACAATGGTAACCCTACTTTAATTATGGATTGTAATACCCTAGATCTCATCATTGCTGATGTTGATGGTTATACTGATTTAGGAGGTATTTCAGTAGGAAATTCAATTAATAATAGCCAAGACAAGTTTTGGGTGAACTCAATAGTTTTCATGGATAGATTGCAACCTTTACCAGTTCTTTCAAATAACTCTGGAATGTTATCTTTGAATGCCTCATATAACGATTATCAATGGTATTATGATGGCAATCCGATATCTAATGACTCTATACTTCAAACTTCGGGTTGCGGAGAATACTATACTGAAGTAACGCTTAATGGAGGATGTAAAATACTTTCTGATTCCATTACCATAAACAGTAGCTCCTCAGTTCTGAATGAAACGGTGTGTAACAGTTACACATCCCCAAGCGGGAATTATATTTGGACTGAAAGCGGAACATATACCGACAGTATTCAAAATATTTCTGGTTGTGATAGTGTTATAATTATAAACCTAACCATTAACAATTGTGACACTTTATTTGAAGTCCCCAATGTATTTACTCCAAATAATGATGGTCAAAATGATTTGTTCAAACCATTAATCAGTGAAAAAGTTAAATCTATGAAAATGAAAATTTACAATAGGTGGGGACAATTAATTTATGAGTCCATCCAAAAGAATGATGGATGGAATGGAAATACAACGACAGGAATTGCTGTTCCAGAAGGAACGTATTTTTATATAATTAACGCTGAAATTATTGAAAATGGTAGCTCAACCGATAAGATTTATAAAGGAACTTTAACCCTAATGCGCTAGAAAAATAAATAACGATTTACCAACAACATCTATATTTAATATTGGCCGTAAAATTATTAAAGATTCTCCCCTTCGGTTTTTTCAGAAGTTGTTTTTTCAGCTGTTGCTTGTTGAAAGGTTGGTACAGCACCTAATACACCTACCTCAGTTATCGTACTATTTTCACATTTTATGGTTCGTGATTTAAATTTTCCCATCAAATGAAAATCGTGAGTTGCCATTAAAATGGCTTTTCCTTTTTTACTGATCTCAAACAATAATTTGATAATCTCTTCGGAAGTCTCCGGATCCAAATTACCGGTAGGCTCATCAGCTAAAATTAAATCCGGTTCATTTAACAAAGCCCGAGCAATTACTACCCGCTGCTGCTCTCCACCCGATAGTTCGTGCGGAAATTTAAAGCCTTTGGTACCCAAGCCCACATTGTTCAGCACTTCGTTTATTCGTTCCTCCATTTTACTTTTGTCCTTCCATCCAGTGGCTTTTAATACAAACAATAAATTATCGATTACACTACGGTCGGTTAAGAGTTGAAAATCCTGAAAAACAATGCCCAGCTTTCTTCTTAAAAACGGAATTTTACTACGCTTAATGGTTTTCAGGTCAAAGTCGCAAACTTTTGCTTCGCCTTCCTGTAAAGGCAAATCACCATACAATGTTTTTAGCAAACTACTTTTCCCTGAGCCTGTTTTACCAATCAGATAAACAAATTCGCCCTTGCCTATTTTCACATTCACATCCTGTAAAATAAGGTTTTGTTTCTGAAAAATTTTGGCTGAGCTAATGTCTATTATCATGATAAAAAAGTCTTCATTAATGACTAACAAATATATCTAACTAATTCAAGTTATCTGACTTTACTTTTATTTTTTAGTAAAATAATGTAAACATTATCACGTTGAAAACTTGAAGTGATTACAAAAGTAGCAGCCTTTATCATTTTTAATTTTAAACCCTAAGTACATTTCGTATTGATAGTTAAAAAATTCACATACCTCTCCATTATTTTTTTGTGCATAAACATTAGTGTGTTAGCACAAAAAACAACTATTTATACGCACGAAAATGTGACGTATAACCAAGCAATGGAACTGTACGATAAAGAAAAATTTAGTGCTGCACAAGAAAAATTTGCCCAAGTACTGAAACAAGTAGATGACGATAAATCGGAAGTAGCCGTAAACGCCATGTATTATCACGCCATTTGCGGACTGGAACTTTTTAATATCGATGCCGAAAACCTGCTGGTCGAGTTTATTTATGCTTATCCAGAAAGTCCTAAAGTAAAACTGGCTTATTATCATTTAGGTCGATACAAATTCAGGAAAAAGAAATATAAAGAAGCCCTGGACTGGTTTGCCAAAATAGATGTTTATGATTTGAATGATGAAGAACTGGCCGAATATTATTTTAAAATAGGCTACTGTCATTTTATGCAGGAAGAGTATGAAAAAGCTTCTACTTCGTTTTACGAAATTAAAGATGCCGACACCAAATATACGTCCTCAGCAAGGTATTATTATGGACACATTGCCTACCTGCAAAAAAAATACGAATCTGCCCTGCAAACATTTTTATCCTTAAGCAGCAACACCAAATTTTCGCCCATTGTACCTTATTACATTACCCAAATCTATTATTTACAAAAAAACTACAGCAGTTTAATTGAGTATGCTCCGGCTTTATTAGATACGGCAATACCAAAAAGGGCTCCCGAAATTTCGAGATTAATCGGTGAGGCTTATTACCATACTGATAAATATGCCGATGCCATTCCTTACCTGAAACGCTATCATAAAGAAAAAGCTTATGCAGCTACACGCGGAGACAAATACGAGCTGGGCTATGCTTACTACAAAACCGACAATTGCACAAAAGCCATCGAATGGTTTAAAAAAGTAATTGGAAAGGATGATAGTTTAAGCCAAACTTCCCACTATCAGGTTGCCGAATGTTATCTGAAAACAGGAGAAAAAAAGTATGCACAAAATTCTTTCCGCATAGCTTCAAAACTCGATTTTGACCCGCAAATAAAAGAAGATGCCCTGTTCAGTTTCGCTAAAATCTCTTACGAACTTTCCTTATACCCTTTCAACGATGCAACAATGGCTTTTGAAGAGTTCATCAATACCTATCCGAATTCTACCAAACTGAACAATGCTTATGAATTTCTGGTAGCTGTATATTTCACCACTAAAAACTATAAGGCAGCTCTGGCCTCGTTGGAGAATATTAAGAACATGAACATTCAACTCGAAGAAGCTTATCAGAAAATAGCCTATTACCGGGGAATTGAACTTTTTAATAATAGAAAATATCCTGATGCCATCGCCCATTTTGATAAAGCTGACAAATACCAGTTAAACAAACAGGTAAAAGCCGACAATAGTTACTGGAGAGCTGAAGCTAATTATCGTTTGAATAAATATGAGCAAGCCATTGCTGAATATAAAAAATACATTTTTGAACCCGAAGCCATTGTTGCCAACCAGGTAAATAAGGCTCATTACAGTATAGGCTATTCCTACTTTAAATTAAAAGAGTACAGTAATGCCAATCTGTGGTTCAGAAAATATGTACAAAATGCAAAAGACGACAACACCAAAATTAAAAATGATGCACTAAACCGAATTGGCGATTGCTTTTACATTAATAAAGATTATAAAGCAGCTATCGAATATTATGACAAAGCAGCCATGTTAGGTTTGGATAAGGTTGATTATTCATTGTACCAAAGTGCCATTGTTAATGGGGTTCTCGGAAATTATATTGACAAAATAAGTTTATTGGAAACACTAATTAACCGAAAAGAAAAATCTCATTTAATGGATGATGCCATTTTTCATTTAGGAAAAACACAATTGATTTTAGATAAAACCAATAATGCTTTAGCCAATTTTCAGCTATTGATTAATGATTATCCCAACAGTCCATACTTAGGACAAGCTCTTAACAAAGAAGGATTAATTTATTATAATCGAAAAGATGATGAAAATGCTTTACTGGCATTTAAAAGAGTGGTAAAAGAATTTTCTAATACAGAAGAATCTAAAGAAGCCCTCCAGAAAATTAAAAAAATATATATTGATAAAGGTGAACTGGCTCCTTACGAAGAATACCTTGTGAGTATCGGTGGAGCTGATTCTTCTACCATGGTAATGGATGGAGATTATTATGAAGTAGCTGAAAACAGTTATATGAAAAATGATTGTGAAAAAGCTGTAAATGAATTGACCAAATACCTCGAAAAATATCCACAGGGCAAATATGTGCTTAATGCCCGTTTTTATCGTGCAGATTGTGAGAACAAGTCAGGATTTAAAGATGAAGCACTAATAGATTTTAATTACATAATAGAACAAGCTAAAAATAAATTTACCGAAAGTACTTTATTAAATACCGGAGCCATTAATATGGAATTAGGTAATACAGAAGATGCACTGAATAATTATAGCCAACTGGAATACCTTGCTGACGTTCCGGCCAATGTCTTTAAGGCACAGGTAGAACAGATGCGATTGAACTTTCAGTTGAAAAGATACGATGAAACGGCAAAATACTGCCAACTCATTATTGATAAAGACATTGATGATGCCAACCTGATTACAGAAGCTCATCTGATTTACGGGAAAGCTGTGATGCAACAGGATAATTACAATTTAGCCTTAAAGGAATTCATTACTGCCTCAGGTTCAGGTAATGTTTTTGGTGCAGAAGCTAAATACAACGTGGCCTATATCCTAAACCTGAGAGGAGAACATGAAAATTGTGAAGCAGAAATTTTCAGCTTAATCAAAAAATTTCCTTCTTATAGTTATTGGATAGGAAAATCATTGATCCTGTTAGCCGATAATTATGTAGCCAAAGAAGATCTGTTTCAGGCAAAAGTGACCCTGAAAAATGTAATTGATAACAGTAAATTCCCTGAACTGGTGAATACAGCTAACGAAAAACTGGAAATAATAGAAAAACAGGAAGCTCCTGAGGAAGTGAAGGAAGAAGAACCTGTATTAGATTTAGATCTGTTGAACGACAAAGACCTCGAGAAATTATTTAATGAAAAAGAAGAAATAATTGAAGAAGAATTACCAAAACTTGATAAAGAAAAAGATATTGAAATAGAAGATACACCTATTGATGAATAAAGTTAGAAACATATTGACCTCTTTTTTAATTCGTTATTGTGAGTTCCGAAAACTTTCAGAACGAAGCAATCTTATAATAAAGTGTTTACTTTTATTCGTTTTACCTTTCATCTCATTGTCTTCATTTGCACAAACTCATACCTCAGTAGATTCAACCACCATTATTTCCATTACCGATTATGAACCTTTTTTATCGGATGCCTTTAAAATAAAGGACAATCCAAACATTAAGGATACCAACAAAATAATTCCTGAATTAAAATACAGTTTTCTCGAAAAACAAGTACCGGTTTCATTCGATGTTGAACCTATTTCTCCGGCAAAAATAAAAGGAGAACCGTTAGTAAAATTGTATCACGGGTATGCAAAACTCGGTTTTGGTAGTAATTCTACCCCACTTGCAGAACTTTATTATAATTCGGTTCGTTCTAAAAACCTTTCCTACGGATTTACAGGAAAGCATTTTTCTTCGAGTGGTATTTCAAGCATTGATTACAGTGGGTTTAGTGATAACGAATTAAGTGCTTTCGGGAAACATTTTTCGAAACAATTTACGCTTTACAGTAAGTTAGGCTATTCAAGGAATGTGAACCATTATTACGGTTTTCCTGAAGAAACTACTGCTGAAATTAACGATGCAGACCAGATAAGACAAGAACTGGATAAATTTAATATCGAATTTAAATTGAACAGAAATTTTACCGATACCACCCAGTTCGATTACGATTTTAACATGGGCTATCACATCATTAACGACCTTTACCAAGTAGCTGAAAATAACTTTACATTAGGAGGTAAGTTAAGCAAATACCACAAGCGTGAGCTCTATACAATAGGGGTTGAAACTCATTATAATAAACTTATAAATTCACTAAGTCAGGATAATAATTTAATAGTTGGTTTAAACCCTCACATCAGTACTACAGCCGATAAGTGGGAATTTCAGGTGGGCATCGGACTTTACCTGAATTCGTATCCTGGTACTAAGTTCCATTTTTACCCAAAAGCCGAATTTAAATACAATATCGTTGAACACATTGTTATTCCTTATGTGGGAATAAAAGGTGGATTAATTAGCAATAACCTGAACAATTTTTACCACGAAAATCCTTACATCAATACACAGAATCTGCTGATTCAGAACAGTAACGAAAAATACAACCTATATGGAGGTATAAGAGGAAGTTTAAGTTCAAAAATTACTTTTAATACAGAATTCAGCCAACAGAAAATTGAGGGAATTCCGCTTTATGTAAAAGATTTCAGTAATCTTATCCAAAATCAGTTTATGGTAGAATATGACACAGTTGGAGTTTCCAAACTAACAGCAGAATTAACCTATCAGAAACTCGAAAAACTAAAATTTATTTTGCATGGAAGTTATGATAGTTTTAGTCCGAAAAACGAAATTGAAGCTTGGCACAAGCCCGATTTGAATGCTTCCTTATCAGGAATATATGATTTAGGGGATAAGATTATCGTTCGAATGGATCTGTTTTATATTAGTAAGCAATACGCAAAAACCTTAAGCACGATTACCACAAATAATGCTGTTGTTACTACTGAAGAAGCAAAAGAATTAAAAGGAGTATTTGATGCTAATCTTGGTTTGGAGTACCGTTACACTAAAAAGCTTTCTGCTTTTATTAATTTTAATAACATTGCATCTTCACCCTATCAAAAATTCCAGGATTACCCGACTCAAAAATTTAATATACTGGGTGGTTTGACCTATTCTTTTTGAATGAAATTCTTTGTAGATAAATAGCTTAATATGTATTTTCAGGATTCCTGCCGAAGTTTTTTCTCCTTATCGTAATCCAATTTTCCACCCCAATAACGCATTTGCTGTAATAGCCAGTTGATTCTTCCGTTTAGGTAAGAACCAGGTTTTTTTGCATGGTATTTAATCGGATTAGGCAAAACAACAGTAATTGTAGCTGCCTGCTGTTTATTTATTGTTAACGCTGATTTATTAAAATATGCTTTAGAAGCGGCTTCAGCACCATAAATTCCATCGCCCATTTCTATCACATTTAAATAAACCTCCATAATGCGTTGTTTGCTCCAAAAGGTTTCAATTAAAAAAGTAAAATACACTTCAAATCCTTTCCTCAACCAGCTTCTACCTGGCCACAAAAAAACATTTTTAGCCGTTTGCTGGCTAATGGTGCTGGCTCCATGTTTTCGTTTGCTTTTTTTATTGTGTTTCATGGCTTTTTTAATCGCTCCAAAATCGAAACCATGATGCTTTAAAAAATTCTGATCTTCAGAACATACCACCGCCAATTGCAAATCGGGTGAAATCTCTTCCAAAGGTTTCCAGGATTTATTTAATTTCATTTTTTTACCTTCTACTTTCTGCTCTGCACAACGAATGAGCATAAGTGGCGTTACCGGAATAGGTATCCATCTGAAAAGAATTACCGATGCCACACTAATAATGATAAACCACAGAAAACCCTTAAGGCAAAATTTCCTGATTCTGACAAGGAGTTTTTTCATTGTGTATTTGCCCACTTTGAGTTAGACAATACAAATTTAAACTAAATTTATAATGTTAAGAACTACCTATTCGACTCAATAATTACGAAAAAAGTTTAATGAAAATTAACACTTCTATCTTTTAACAATTTCCTAATTTAGCTGCTTTAATTTTTTAATGGAATACAATAAAGAAAAACAACACCGGTATGATAGTGCTTATTTAAAGATGGCACAGGAATGGGCTAAACTGTCTCATTGCAAAAGAAAACAGGTAGGTGCTTTAATTGTAAAAGATAAAATGATTATTTCTGATGGGTATAATGGAACTCCTACCGGATTTGATAATTGCTGTGAAGATAATGAGGGTGATACACTCTGGTACGTTTTACACGCTGAAGCCAATGCCATGATGAAAGTTGCTAATTCAACACACAACTCAAATGGAGCAACACTATACATTACCTTATCGCCATGTAAAGAGTGTAGTAAACTAATTTTACAAGCCGGAATAAAACGTGTGGTCTATATTAAAGCATATTCAGATAATTCCGGTTTGGAGTTTTTAAAGGAATCAGGAATAGAGCTCACCCAAATTGAAAATCTACAATAAAAATTAATGAGTAAAAATAAAGCCCTACTATTAATTTTGTTGCCTGTTATTATAGCCGGAAGTATAATTGTGGGTATTTATTTAGGGGCTATGCTCTCTCAAACAAACTCGAACAACCAGGCTTTTATATTTCCTCAAACCAAACGTTTTAATAATGCCACCAAATTAAATGAAATATTAAATTTTATTGAGAATACGTATGTTGATACTGTAGATAAAAAAGATTTGACCGAACGTTCCATTACTTCAATGTTATCTCTTTTGGACCCACATTCTTATTATATTCCCGCCCGCGAATTTGACGATATGAATGACCCTATTGAAGGTAATTTTGAAGGTATTGGTATAGAATTCAGGATAAAAAATGATACTCTTCTTGTAATTGCCCCTATAGTAAACGGGCCATCGGATAAATTAGGAATAAAAGCGGGTGACCGGATAATTAAGGTAGATACTACAGAAATAGCCGGAACAGGAATTACTAATGAGCAGGTCATTAAATTATTGAAAGGTCCAAGAGGATCAAAAGTTGAAGTGGATATTATACAGCAGGGCTCTAGAAAAAGAAAGCATTTTTCCATTACAAGAGATCAGATTCCTATTTTTAGCATAGAATCTCCATATCTCATTAAAGATAAAATTGGTTATTTAAGAATTACCCGTTTTTCAAAAACGACTTATGATGAATTTGTACAAGCGACTAACAAACTTCGGAAAGAAGGAATGGAAAAACTCATTATCGACCTTAGAGGTAATGGTGGTGGTGTTTTAGATGCTGCAATACAAATTGCTGATGAGATTTTAATTAAAAATAAAATGATTGTTTATACTTATGGGAGAATTAGAAATAAAATGGATTATTATTCAACTAATAATGGCTCTTTAGAAACCACTGATATCGCAATACTGATTAATGAAAATTCAGCTTCAGCGAGCGAAGTTTTGGCAGGAGCAATACAGGATAATGATCGTGGAACCATAATTGGAAGGCGTTCTTTCGGAAAAGGTTTAGTGCAGGAACAAGTCTCATGGCCGGATGGTTCAGCCCTACGATTAACTGTTGCAAGATATTACACTCCAACCGGAAGATGTATTCAAAAACCATACGGTGCAAATATTGAAGAATATCACCAAGAAGCTTACAACCGATACTTAAATGGCGAACTACTATCTCAGGATAGTATTCAGTTCCCCGATTCATTGAAATTTTATACACCAGAAGGAAAAGTAGTTTACGGTGGAGGAGGAATTATGCCGGATATTTTTGTTCCAATCGATACTACTAATGGCACACCTTACCTATATGAGTTAAGATATAGAGGTATAATTCAGGATTTTGCTTTAGAGTTTGTTGATAAGCAGCGAAATAAACTACAAAGCAAATATAAAACTGCCATTGATTTTAACAAGCATTTTAGAATTAATAATGACTTGTTCAATAGTATTATTAAATACGCAGATGAGCATGAAGTAAAAAGAAACCTCGAAGAAATAATTACATCAAAAGAATTGATTACCAGAGAACTGAAAGCAGCAATCAACAGAAACTTATTTAATGATTTTGGTTATTATGTCATCATGAATGAGCATGATAAAACCGTTCAAAAAGCAATCGAAATCTTTAAGTAGTAACAACATGAAAAAAGACATCAACCTTCCAACAATTAAAGATGTTACAGTAGCTGTTATAAAAGAAAAAAATGACTTGGATGCAACAGTTTGGAACGTCTATATTATCAACCATAAAACGGAAACCATTGAAAATGTGCTGGTTTCATCAAAAGGTTACATAACAGATCTGGAAGGAAAAGAAACCAAAACATCAATACTACGTCACTCTTTAGGTGATATTAAACCTAAATCATTTAAACTTATCGAGCCTATAGTCGAAGCGGTTTTTGTACTTCATAACGAATATTGGGTAAGTTTTTACGAGAATGGAGAAATTCATGATAAAAAATACATTTTTTTAGCTGAAACGATTAAAGAAGATAATCTGATTAATGTCCCTATTATTAATAAACCGGGAGTAATGATCAAGTAATTGATTATTGAGATTCTGATTGTTATATTTGCAGGGTATCTTGTAATAATGCATCATGCACTAAAATCTGTTTGAATAAAAATGCTGGATCAAATTAATATTGAAAAAATCTTGTTTCTGGATATTGAAACTGTTGCACAACGTTATGAATTTTCAGAGTTGGATGAAAGCTTTAAAAAACAATGGGAACAAAAAGCAAGTTACCTGACTAAAGAAGATGAAACTCCTGATGAAGTTTATCACCGTGCAGGAATCTATGCTGAATTTGGAAAGATTGTTTGTATTTCAGTTGGGTACATTCGAACAGACAATGGCGTCAAAACATTAAGAATCAAATCATTTTATGGGGATGATGAAAAAAAACTACTTAACGATTTTTTCGATCTGCTCAATAAACACTACTATACTAATGATTATTTATTGTGTGCTCATAACGGCAAAGAATTCGATTTTCCTTATATAGCAAGAAGAGGATTAATAAATGGGTTAAAAATTCCTAAAATACTTGATTTTGCTGGCAAAAAACCCTGGGAAGTACCGCATTTAGATACATTACAATTATGGAAATTCGGAGATTATAAACATTATACATCTCTCAGTCTGTTAACCTCAATTTTTAATATTCCTACACCAAAAGACGACATAGATGGCAGCATGGTAAACGAGGTTTATTGGAAAGATAAAGACCTTGATCGAATAGCAGTGTATTGTCAGAAAGATGTGGTAGCCTTAACACAGCTATTTTTAAAGTTCCGAAACGAAAACCTGATCGATCAGGAGAGTATAATAATAACCTAACTATCAACCAAAACGATGAAATCAATTTCCCAAAAATTATTATTGTTTATTTTTCTGGGATTTTTATGTTGTTGTTCACCAAATAAAAGTCCTTTTTTTGAAGAAATAATTGGTTCGGAAAAAGGAAATATAAGAGGTGTGGAAATAAGCACTTCTATTGAAAATGTAAAAAAATTAGAGGATGAAAAAAATTTAAAAGATGAAACTTCCGAGTACCTAAACTATGACTACACCATTAACATGGGAAACAGTTATACCGTTACCTACGATTTTTCAGAGGATGACCAACTGTATGAAATTGAAATAGCAATTTACCTTGATGTGATAAATGATGCAGCAATTCTTTTTAAAGATTTCTCTGATTATTTTAACAAAAAATACAATACCGGGAAAAAAGAAGAAGATGGTTATATGACATGGTACACCAATTCAACATTAAGTGGAAATAAAGTTTCCATATCTATTATTAATGATAGTGATAGTTATGGTTTCATTACTATTTTAATCCGCGATTTAGATTATTAGTTAATAGACGTTTAATGAACTTTCGTACATATATTATTCATAGCTTGTCTAAACCTTTAGTTAGTATTATTTTAATTTCTTGTTTTATTTTTTTTTTAAGCGTATTTTTATTGCCCTTTCAACAAGGTATAGATTGGTATGAATAGTCAGGCATTATTAGAAATAAAAAATTTAGTAACAGAATTTCAGACTGAAGAAGAGACTGTTAAAGCTGTAAATGATATTTCATTTACATTAAATAATGGAGAAACTATTGGTGTTGTTGGTGAATCTGGTTCAGGGAAATCGGTCACAGCCTTATCTGCAATGCGTTTAATTCCTAACCCACCTGGAAAAATAGTTTCAGGAGAAATTTTATTTCATCATAAAAATGGTGTGACCGACTTGCTCCAATCATCAGAAAAAGAGATGAGAGGGTTTAGAGGTAATGAAATATCTATGATATTTCAGGAACCTATGACTTCCTTAAACCCGGTTTTTACTTGTGGCGATCAAGTTGCCGAAGCCATTATGCTTCACCAAAAAGTAAATAAAAAAGAAGCCCGCGAACGTACTATTCAATTATTTGAAAAAGTACAATTATCCCGCCCGAAAATTTTGTTTGATACTTATCCTCATCAGATTTCAGGAGGACAAAAACAACGGGTTATGATTGCTATGGCGATATCTTGTAACCCATCCATATTAATTGCTGACGAACCAACAACTGCACTGGACGTTACGGTTCAAAAGACTATATTGGATTTGATGATGCAATTGCAACAGGAAGAAGATATGGGTATTTTATTCATTACACATGACCTTGGTGTAATTGCTGAACTGGCTGACAAAGTGGTGGTAATGTACAAAGGAAAAATTGTTGAACAAGGAAATGTGATGGAAATCTTTATGAACCCTCAACATCCTTACACAAAAGGTTTATTAGCTTGCAGACCTCCATTAAACAAAAGACTTCACTGGCTACCAACAGTTTCCGATTTTATGACTGTTGATACCAACCAAATAATGCATGAAACGAATAAATCCGTTGAAGAAGTGACCAATAGTTTGATTATTTCTCCTGCCGATACTGCCAAAAGACATGACTACCTATTTAAACAAAAACCCATACTGGAAATTAATGACTTAAAAACGTATTTCCCAATAAACAAAGGTCTTTTTGGTAAAAGCAAAGATTATGTTAAAGCTGTGGATGATGTTTCTTTTTACGTTTATCCAGGAGAAACTATGGGATTGGTTGGTGAATCGGGTTGCGGAAAAACAACTTTAGGACGCACGATATTAAAATTGGTAGAACCAACATCAGGTCAGATAATTTTTGAAGGAAAAGATATTACAGAATACGGAACTAAGGAAATGAGACATTACCGTAAAGAAATGCAAATTATTTTTCAGGATCCTTATTCATCACTAAACCCTCGTATTACCATTGGCGAGGCCATAATGGAACCCATGAGGGTACACGGTCTATATAATAATGACAAAGAACGAAAAGAAAAAGTGATGGAATTGCTGTCGAAAGTAAGTTTACTAAAACAGCATTATTACAGATATCCTCACGAATTTTCCGGAGGACAACGACAAAGAATTTGTATTGCCCGTTCATTATCATTAAATCCAAAATTTATTATTTGTGATGAATCTGTTTCGGCACTTGATGTTTCTGTACAGGCACAAGTACTTAACCTGTTAAATGAATTAAAAGAAGAATTCAATTTTACCTATATCTTTATTTCTCACGATTTATCTGTTGTAAAGTTTATGAGCGACAGAATGATTGTTATGCAAGATGGAAAAATTGTTGAACTCGGATTGGCTGATGACATTTACAACAATCCAAAAACAGAATACACAAGAGAATTAATCAATGCCATTCCGAAAGGTGAATTGGATGATATTAAAGCTTCTTTAGCAAAAAAAGCAGCACGTAGATCTGCTACCGTTTAACTCTTAATGTATGGCAAAAACAAAAATTAAAACCGCTTTTTTTTGTCAAAATTGTGGAGCACAATACCCGAAATGGGTGGGTAAATGTACTTCCTGTAATGAGTGGAATACAATCATTGAAGAGGTCATCAATAAACCTAATCCTAATGACGTTCATGCTTCTTTTAGTTCTAAAAAAGGTAGCAAGCCACAACAGATTGAGAACATTGAAGTTATTAATTTTCCGAGAATAAAATTACCCGGAACTGAACTAAACAGAGTGCTTGGTGGAGGCTTAGTTCCGGGTTCATTAGTGTTGTTTGGTGGTGATCCCGGTATTGGAAAATCTACTTTGATGCTACAAATGTCCTTACGCTTAAAAGGATATAAAATATTGTATGTTACCGGAGAAGAAAGTGAACAACAAACAAAAATGCGTGCCGACAGGATAGGAAATAATAATCCGGATTGTTACTTGCTGACCGAAACTTCCACACAAAATATTTTTCATCACATCAAAGAATTACAACCGCAAGTACTGGTAATAGATTCCATTCAAACATTACATACAGCTGTTATTGATTCTTCTCCGGGTAGTATTTCACAGGTGAGGGAATGTACTTCAGAATTAATGCAGTATGCTAAAGAAACTAACACTCCGGTTTTTCTGGTCGGACATATAACTAAGGATGGAAATATTGCCGGGCCTAAAATTTTAGAACACATGGTGGATGTGGTGTTACAGTTCGAAGGAGACCGTAATCATATTTACCGTTTACTGCGTTCCATTAAAAACAGGTTTGGCTCTACCAATGAACTGGGAATTTACGAAATGCATGGTGCAGGATTAAAGGAAGTAGATAATCCTTCTGACATATTAATCAGTAATAAAGATGAGCAACTTAGTGGAGCCGCTATTGCAGCAACTATGGAAGGAAATCGACCTTTACTTATTGAAATACAAGCATTGGTAAGTTCGGCAGCTTACGGCACTCCACAACGTTCTACCACAGGATTTGATTCGAGAAGGCTGAACATGTTACTTGCAGTATTAGAGAAACGTTGCGGATTTCGTTTGGGAGCAAAAGACGTTTTTTTAAATATTGCTGGAGGATTACGAATTGATGACCCTTCCATTGATTTAGCAGTAATAAGTGCCATACTTTCGAGTAGCGAAGATATGCCAATAAACTCAGGAGTTTGTTTTGCTGCAGAAGTAGGTTTATCAGGAGAAATTAGACCTATCAGTAGGATTGAACAACGCATTATGGAAGCTGAAAAACTGGGCTTCGAAAAAATATTTATCTCCAAATACAATAAAAAAGGACTCACTTCCACTTCCTTTAAAATTGAAATTATACTAGTAAGCAAAGTAGAAGATGTTTTTTCTATACTGTTTGCCTAATTAATTCTAAAGATGAAAAATAATAAAACACCGCTATTTGTATTCTGTCTTTTACTATTATCATGTACAAATACTATTGTTAAAAAGCCCAAAAGCGAAGCAGCATTAGAAGAGGAAAAACAATTTAAGGATAGTATTATAGCACTTGGTGAGGACGGTTATTTTTTGATTGCCAGAGGATTCAAGTTCACCGATCATATCGTTTCCACTGCTACAGTTTCAGAATATTCACATGCTGTAATATTGGATAAAACCCACAATAATGTGATAGAAGCAACCGCAAAAAATGTTCATACTTTGGAGCTGGATTCTTTTATACACAAATCGTTTAAAATAACCATGGTCAAGCCGTATGGTTATACACCTTTAAGAGCTGCTAATGCGTTAACCTGCTGTGAAGATAAACTTGGGAAACCTTATGATTTTACAGGTACGGTTGGCATTGACAGAAAGGACAGGTACTATTGTAGCGAACTGGTAGTAGAATGTTACCAACATTTAGTTGACTCTTTTGAAATTCCAAAAGTGATTACACCAAAGCATGTTTTAGAATATGGTAAAACGATATATATTACCCCAGATAGGAAGGTAAAGTAATATAAATTAAAAAATTTGTACTATAGGCGGTCATCGGAGCGAGGCTTT
>CAYRAD010000013.1:0-16917 GCA_964422135.1 uncultured Vicingus sp. | reverse complement strand
CAGACATCTCTTGTAGTTTATCCGGAGTCATCACATCATCAGAATCCATTCGTGTAATCAGATTTCCGTTACTGTTCCCGTAAGCCAACCTCAACGCTTCAATAATCCCTGAGCCTTCGTTATTAAATATTCTTATTCTTTTATCTTTCTCAGAAAAAGTCATGAGTATCTCTAAACTATTATCCGTTGAAGCATCATTTACAGCCAACAGCTCCCAATTGGTATAAGTTTGATTGATAATCGAATTCAAACACTCCACCAAAAACGCTGAAGTATTTTTTACCGGCATAACGATACTGATAAGATTTTTATCCATAATTCAAAAATCGTAAATACTTGGTTGTCAACGATTATTTATTTGAAAAAAATTAAATTTCGTTATCGTTTATTCAAATCAATAAACAAGTTTAACCGGATTATATATTATCAAAAAAGTGATAATTTTAATTTTATTCCATTGATTAAATTACTCTATTCTTTTGAAAAATCTTTCCCAACGGTATTTTTGAGTTGCACTAGGAGCTTTGTTTGCTGAAATTAGCACAGAAATAGCTTTCCCCACAACATGATCTTCGGGGACAAAACCAAAAAAACGAGAGTCGGAACTATTATGACGGTTATCTCCCATCATAAAGTAATAATCCATTTTAAACGTATACTTAGAAGTTGTATCACCATTTATCACAAAAATATTCCTATCCCATTTCAGCTCATTTTCTTCATAAACATCAATAATATGTTGATATATGTAGATGTTATTCGAGTCCAGTTGAACGGTGGTTCCTTTTTGAGGAATAACTAATGGCCCAAAATAATCAATGTTCCAACAATAATATTTTTCATAGGGAAATATATAGTTAGCAAAAGTTGTAGTATCCACCTTAATAGGTTTAATCAATTTAAATTGGTTTAATTGGCTTATCTTATTTTTCACTGAATCACTCAATGTTAATTCCCAAAAGCCATTCCCAAAAAAACTTCCTTCAGTAATGTTATACGTTGCAAGAGAATCGTAGTCAATACTGTTATCTGTTTCGACACGATAATTAAACTCAACATTTTTTGGAAAAGGTATAAAAGTGCTATTGATGTACACTTTTTTATTCCTAATTTTAAGGGTATCACCCGGTAATCCGATACAACGTTTAATGTAGAAAGCACGATGGTCAATCGGAATATCATCTTGTAAGGGATAATTAAAAACTACTACATCATTCCTTTTTATAGTTGAACTGAATATCCTGTAATAAGGAAGTTGGATTAAATCCCAATAGGATGGTAATTGTTTAAAAAAAGGCATTTTTTGGTGTGTTAATGGAATCGTTAGTGGTGTTATAGGCATCCTTATTCCATAGCTCGTTTTATTCACGAAAATCAAGTCACCCGGAAGCAATGTTTTTTCCATTGAAGAACTGGGAATAATGTAAACCCAAAAGAAAAAAGCTTTAATTATTACTACCGTTAATAATGCATAAAGCAACGCCTTTAACCATTGTTTAATATGTTGAATGATTTTTTTCAATACTTATAAAAATAATCAATAAAGTGAAACATAAAGCATTGAAATTGAAAACCTGTGAGCCAAAGCAATATTTGCTTTGGCTCACAGTAATTTTTGTTAATGCACAATGGTAAATAACCTGTCCCATCGAATTCCACCTTGCTGACTATCCCATGAAAGCCATACAAATACCGCTTTTCCAACGATATGATTTTCAGGTACGAAGCCCCAATAACGGGAGTCCTGAGAATTGTGACGATTATCACCCATCATCCAATAATAATCCATTTTAAAAGTATATTCCGTTGCCTTTTCTCCATTAATAAAGATATCATCACCATTAACTTTAAGGTCATTACCTTCATAATTCTTAATAATTCTACGATAAAGAGGAAGTGTTTTTTTATTTAATTCAACTGTAGCTCCTTTTTTAGGAATTAGTATCGGTCCAAAATTATCAACTGTCCAATCATATTGGTCATCATTTGGAAAAATAGGATTCAAGCTCCAAGGGTTTTTATAACCTATAGGTTGAATTCTTCTTTCAACGGAAATCACTTGCGAAAATGCCTTCATTTTTTCAACATTAGCATTGGTCATCGTGATAATAAATTTATCAGGTTCCCCTTGAACGGTTTGAACAGGCTCTGTAGTTATCTTCTTTTTTTGTAAAGTTTTCTCGTTTAGCCCTGTCCCATCTGTAATTACATTGTAATTAAACTGAACATTTTCATCTAAATAGGCATCCTTGTCATTTATCATGAGTTTAGATTCAACTATCTGTAATTTATCCCCGGGCAATCCAACACAACGCTTAATGTAATTTTCCTTTTTATCAACCGGACGAGCTTTAATGGTATAATTTTTATTAATTGCTTTCCATGCCTCTGCTAATGAAACATTTTGTTGAAAACTTAAATCCCTAATCATCTGCTCATAAATCATCGCTGGTTCTTCCAGAGCAACAGTATCACCAGCAGGAAAGTTAAACACTACACAATCGTTTCGCTGAACGTCTCCCATTTTAGGCAATTTTGCATAAGGAAATTTTATCCATTCCAGATAAGATTGACCACCTCCGACAAAAGGTACCCACTCCGGAAAGCTGTGGTGGGTAAATGGAAAACTGATAGGTGTATTAGGAACTCTAGCACCATACGCCATTTTATTGACAAAAAGAAAATCACCAACCAATAATTTTTGTTCCATCGATGATGTTGGAATGGTAAAAGCTTCAATATAAAATCCTCTAATCAAAGTAGCGGCAACAACTGCGAAAATTATGGCATCAGCCCATTCTCTTTTTCTCGATTTCTTGTACTTGGCTGCGGTTTCATATCCTATAAATTTCACATCCTCTTTAAAACCGATATAGGGAAGGTAAATTCCAGCAAATACAACTCCTAAAAAATGTTCTTTAAAAGAAGTTTTTTCCAACAATTTCATCAATTCTACAATGATACCCATCCAAACCACAAAACCAAGAAACGGAACATAATAAGTTATCGTCCAAACCCATGATTTTTTTATTTTCTTCACCGCTAAATAGGTTCCGTAAAACGGAACCAGAGCTTTCCATCCCTCTAGACCTAATTTTTCGAAGATTTTATATAAACCAACATGAGAGGCTACAAAATATATTATTGAGAGAATTACGAATGTATTAATACTTATTTCCATTTTTTTATTTATTAATTAAAGAGCACGTCTTCCATGGTAAAAACACCTTTTTTATCTTTGATATATTCAGCAGCAATAATAGCTCCTAATGCAAAGCCCATTCGATTATGTGCCGTATGCTTAATTTCTATTTCATCAATTGATGAAGAATATTTTATCTGGTGAGTTCCCGGAACATTTTCGACTCGATGGGATATTACCTCTAATTGATTTTTATGATTGCTTTCTCCCTTTACCCATACATCTTTATTTTGTAAATTTTCTAAAATTCCTTCAGCTAAGGTAATAGCTGTTCCACTCGGTGCGTCCAACTTTTGGGTATGATGGGTTTCCTCAACCTGAACATTATAATCTTTGTAATTGTTCATCATTTTAGCCAAATACTTATTGAGATTAAAGAAAATATTTACACCAATACTGAAATTAGTTGCATATAATAACGTTCCATCACTTTGTGTTACATTTTTACTTACTTCCTCAAAATCATCGTACCAACCTGTTGTGCCAACTACTACTGGTGTATTAGAAGCGAGACAAACATTAATATTGTTGACCGCTAATTTGGGATTGGTAAATTCTATAGCTACATCAACTCTTTTTAAATTATCAAAATTGAATTCATGGGTATTTTTTGATGTAATTTTTAAAATCACTTCATGCCCTCTTTCTATAGCCACTTTTTCAAGTGCTTTACCCATTTTCCCATATCCTATTATTCCTATTTTCATGTTTAATAAACTAAAATTAGCTTTGCATAGTATCTGATAAATCGATAATTACACTAATGGTGAATAGCTCTGATAAAAGGTTAAAATTATAAATTAATCACCAATTTAAATCCACTCGAAACCCAATTGTTATCGGTCAATTCTAAATTAGGTTGCAAATTAAATGATAAATTATCGTTTTTCGGGAAATTAAATAGATGAGCATCAACTGCGGCATCAACAATATTAAAAACATAAATTAATCCGGTAATAATATAAGACAAATCCCTGTTCCTTTGATAATACTCCATGGTGGATTTTAGTGAAGATTCCGAAAGTGAATTTTCATATTTATCCACAGTTTCGGGGTCTGAATCTACTCGATAACCATAAGCTGTTTTATATTCTTTAAAACTTTTGTCATTGTTAATAACAAAGTAAATAGATATACCCAATCCTGCATATATTATTGGTGCTTTCCAGTATTTTTTATTATATATCTGTCCTGAGCCAGGTAAAAAAGTGCTTAACAGTGTTGCTTTTGTTGGTGAATGTATTTTCTCAGACTTTACCCTGATGGTGTCTGAAGAGCCGCTAAGTGAATCCAGAACTACAGTCTGAGCTATGCTTCGACCGGAAATAGCGATAAGAAGTAGCAGTATTACAACTAAAGTTTTAATAGATTTCACAACATTATTTTATAACCCTAGTAATTCAATAATACGTTCTAACTCCTTTTGGGAGTGAAAAGGTATTGTCAATTTTCCATTACCTTTAGGATTGCTCTTCAATTGAACGTTTGTTCCTAAAAAATCTGATAAATCTTCTTTAATTTTTTGATGAGAAAGAGATAGTTCTACTCCTTTACCTTCGGTTTTCTTTACTTCTTTTGCTACTTTATTGTCTTTTACAACTTCCTCAACCTGTCTAACGGATAATCCTTCTTTAATTATTCTTCTGGTTATCGCCACCTGCTTTTTTTCTTCTTCAATATTTATCAAAGCTCTAGCATGCCCCATGCTAATTTCTTTAGTCCTGATGGCTAACTGAATTTCTGCAGGTAATTTTAATAAACGAATATAATTTGCTATTGTAGAACGCTTTTTCCCCACCCTTTCACTTAATTTTTCTTGTGTCAGGTTACATTCTTCAATTAATTTCTGATAACTAAAAGCCACTTCCAAGGCATCTAAATCCTGTCTCTGGATGTTTTCCACTAAGGCCATCTCCAGCATTTCCTGGTCGTTGGCAATTCTGATAAATGCCGGTATCTCTTTTAATCCGGCAACCTGTGATGCCCTGAACCTTCGTTCTCCAGAAATTAACTGGTATTTACCGTAACCTAATTTACGAACGGTAATGGGTTGTATAATGCCCAATTCTTTAATGGAATCGGCTAATTCGATTAGTGCGTCTTTTTCGAATTGTGTACGCGGTTGAAAAGGGTTGGCTTCTATATTTTCTATAAGCAAAGAAGAAACAGCACCAACAATATTACCTGCATCTTCGCCAGTTGAACTGAGTGTAATATCGGTTTCAGCATTTTGTAGTAACGCTCCTAATCCTTTTCCTAAAGCAGGTCTTTTACTCATCTTCCAGAACTATAATTTTTTCTGCTTCAGATATTTTTGTCATCTCATTTTTTTGAAGGATTTCTCTGGCTAAATTCAAATAATTGATAGACCCTTTGCAGCTGGCATCATGCATAATAATAGTTTGACCGAAACTTGGTGCTTCACCTAATCGTGTATTACGTTGAATAATGGTATCGAACATCATGGTTTGGAAATGCATTTTTACTTCTTCCACTACCTGATTCGAAAGTCTTAAACGTACATCAAACATAGTTAACAATAAACCTTCTATATCCAAATTAGGATTTAATCTTGACTGAACAATTTTAATGGTATTCAATAATTTTCCTAATCCTTCCAATGCAAAGTACTCACATTGAACAGGGATAATTACAGAATCAGCAGCGGTTAATGAGTTAATGGTAATTAAACCTAAAGAAGGAGAACAATCTATAATAATAAAATCATATACATCTTTTATTTTAGCCAAAGAAGCACGCATCATTTTTTCCCTGTTGGGCATATTTATGAGTTCTATTTCGGCACCAACCAAATCGATATGAGCAGGAAGAATATCCATATTAGGCGAATCCGTATGCAAAATGGCTTCAGAAGGTTCTATTTCGTTTATCAAGCACTCATAAATACTCTTTTTTATATTTCTGGGATCAAAGCCAACACCTGATGTGCAGTTTGCCTGTGGGTCAGCATCTACCAATAATACTTTAAATTCCAATACGCCTAAACCTGCAGCTAAATTAATAGCAGTTGTTGTTTTTCCAACTCCACCTTTTTGGTTTGATATTGCGATTATTTTTCCCATTCTATAAATTGTTTATTAGTGCTTAGAAATTTATGTTATCTGAATTTTTATAATTCTATTGTTTGACCGATATCTAATAATGTCAATTCTTTACCACTCGCCTTGAAATCCGATACTGCTTTTTCATGATCAATCTCTATGTAGCCAAAAGTATCATAATGTATTCCAATTATTTTATTACATTTTAAGAGCTCCGAGGCGATAATTGCATCTTTAACTCCCATGGTAAAATTGTCGCCAATAGGAAGAACGACAAAATCAGGTTTATCGTATTCACCTATCAATTGCATATCCATGGTTACAGCAGAATCGCCTGAATAGTAAAATGTTTTATCATTTGCTGTTACCACAAAACCTCCCGGGTTACCGGCAAAAGAACCATCAGGAAAACTGCTCGAATGTATAGCATTAACATATTTTACTGTTCCAAAATCAAAAGCCCAGCAACCACCATGGTTCATTGGGTGTCCGTTCTCAATTCCATTCTTTCCAAAATAAGTAATAATCTCAAAGTTAGAAACCAATTTAGCACCAGTTCTTTTGGCAATTCGTTCAACATCAGCTATATGATCTTCATGACCATGCGTAATTAAAATGTAATCTGCCTCTATAGCATCAACATCTATTGATTTTGCTTTTTCGTTAGGAGAAATAAAAGGGTCAAACAACAACATTTTTCCATTTACCTCAACAGAAAAACATGCATGCCCGTAAAATGTAAACTTCATTTTTTTAATTTATTACAAAGTAAGCTAAAAGTAAGGTTAATTGAACTCCACACAATTGTAACTTACCAACTATTTTTTAACATGAAGTTGTGAATTGTGAATAAAATGAGTGAGAATGTTAAAAATATTTAAAAACAAAAAATAATTGATAATTATTATTGGTGTTTTGGATTTTATTCCTATATTTGTACTCATTACAAATTTGTAATTATTATAAATTAATGAATTTTATAGAACATTTGACATCGAATAATATCAAACCATCTATTCAACGAATAAAGATATTTGAATATTTATACAGCAATCCTATTCATCCAACAGTAGATCATATTTATCTGGCATTGGTTTCAGATATCCCTACTTTATCTAAAACCACAGTTTACAACACTCTTCGCTTGTTTATTGATAATAATATTGCTACAGCTGTAACTATTGAAGACAACGAAGTTCGTTATGATGCGGTAATGGAGCAGCATGCACATTTTAAATGTAGTGTATGCGGTAATATATATGATATTGAGATTGATTTGTCAAAAATTACATTTCATAAATTAAATGATTTTGTAGTAGATAAAACAAATATCTACTTAAATGGAAAATGCAAAAAATGTTTAACAAATAATAAAAATTAAAAAAATGGAAAGTTTAATTGGTAAAAAAGCACCAGTTTTTAAAGCTGATGCAGTAGTTAATGGAGGCGAATTTGTTGAGAATTTCTCATTGGAACAATACATCGGTAAAAAAGAAGTAGTTTTCTTTTTCTACCCTTTGGATTTCACTTTTGTTTGTCCAACAGAATTGTTGGCCTTTCAAAGTAAAATTGCCGAATTCGAAAAAAGAAATGTAGCAGTTGTAGGCTGCTCAATCGACTCTAAATTCTCTCACTGGGCATGGTTAAATACCGATAAAAATAATGGTGGTATTAAAGGAGTAAAATACCCAATCGTTGCAGATCTATCTAAAACCATTGCCGAAAATTATGGCGTATTAGCTGGTGAGTACGATTATGATGAAGAAGGTAACTCAGTATTTAACGGTGCACCTGTAGCATACAGGGGTACTTTTTTAATTGACAAAAATGGTGTAATAAGACATTGTGTTGTAAATGATCTGCCTTTAGGTAGAAGTATAGACGAAACCATAAGAATGGTAGATGCCTTACAATTTTTTGAAGCCAATGGTGAGGTTTGTCCTGCCAACTGGAAAGAAGGAGATGATGCAATGACAGCAACTTCTGAAGGTGTTGCTTCTTATCTTGCTTCACATTAATAAATAAAAATATAAACTTAATAAAACAATAAATCATGGCTTTTGAATTAACAGAATTAACATACACATACGATGCCTTGGCACCTCATATTGATGCCAGAACAATGGAAATTCACCATTCCAAACATCACGCTGCATATACAGCAAACTTTAACAATGCTATTGCAGGAAGTGACTTAGAAGGAAAATCTGCAGAAGATATTTTTAAAACTCTGGACATGAACAACATGGCCGTTAGAAACAATGGCGGTGGATATTATAACCACGACATGTTTTGGAAAATAATGTCGCCAAGTGGTGGTGGAAACCCAACAGGAGCATTAGCCGATGCTATTAATGCAGCATTTGGTTCATACGAAGGTTTTAAAGATGCTTTTAGTAAAGCGGCAGCAACCCGTTTTGGATCAGGTTGGGCATGGCTTTGTGTAAAAGATGGTAAATTAGATATTTGTTCAACCCCAAATCAGGACAATCCTATTATGCCTGGTATTGGTTGTGGAGGAACTCCTATATTATGTTTGGATGTTTGGGAACATGCTTATTACCTAAACTACCAAAACAGAAGACCGGATTACATTAATGCTTTTTTTAATGTGATTAATTGGGATGAAGTTGCTCGCAGATTTAATAGTTAATATTTTTTCACTCAAAAGAGAGGCTGTCCAAAAAGGACAGCCTCTTTAATGTAGCGAGAGGGAGATTTGAACTCCCGACCTCCGGGTTATGAATCCGGCGCTCTAACCAACTGAGCTACCTCGCCATAATAAGGCTGCAAATATAGTTGTTTTGTTTTTTTATTAGCAAATTGAATCTTTTTTTTTATTTAATTATTTTATAAGTTCAATATTTCATTTTTTTTCATATCTTGCAGCAAGACCAATATTAATTACAACATGGCTCAAAAAGTTAAATATGAAGTAGAATTTGTGATTAAATCATCACCAAAATTGCTTTACAATTACCTTTCTACTCCGAGTGGTTTAGGCAATTGGTTTGCCGACAATGTAAATTCCCGTGGCGAGATTTATACTTTTATATGGGATGATACCGAAGAACAGGCTAAATTGGTATCAAAGAAAGCAAATCAATCTGTAAAGTTTAAATGGTTAGAAGATGATGAAGACACCTATTTTGAATTTAGAATTCAAATTGACGATATTACCAAAGATGTTGCTTTAATTATTACTGATTTTGCAGAAGAAGATGATATAGAAGCCGCTAAGCAATTATGGGAAAGTCAGGTGGATGAACTCCATGGAATTTTAGGAACTTAATGCATGTCTTCACCCTCAGCAATTAGTGATTGAACAACTCTTTCTATCATTTCGTCTTCTTCATCCTTTTTAGGATTATATCGTTTTTTTAGATCTGCTCCGTAAAATTTTCCTACTCCTTGATAAACAAAAGCTTTAAAGCCACCTCTCATTTCCTTAATAATATCGTAAGTGGATTCTCCTGTTTCTCGGTCAATTAATTTAACCAATACTCTCCCTGAAGTTTTCGACATTTTCTTAATTACATCTTCAAATTCATCTTTCAATGCCTGTTCTTTTTGCTTCATTAATTTCCTTCTCTTTCTTTTTGATTTTACTTTCGATAATTCTTCATTATACTTTTTCAGCTTATCGGCCGCAATTTTAGCATAAGGATAAACTTTTTTAACATGATATCTTAATCTCCTAAACTCTCTATCTTTTTCGGTGTTACCGTAAGGCCTCAAATCCACAACCGTAAAAGCATCCATATTATATACATAAAGTGTATCGCCATCTATTACAGTTAACTTTAAAACACCTCCTTTACTGTTTGTAGTTTCATAATATTGCACCGTTGTATCGGATTCATTTGTTTTACTTCGTGAATAAGCTAAAACGGAATCTAATTTTCCATTGGCAATTAGCAACTTTATCGCTGCAATCATCTCTTCTTTTTTCTTTTTTATTTCTTTTTTATTCTGAGCAAATCCCGTATTGCAACAAAAAATTACCAGAATGATGAAAATGATATGTTGTCTAAATTTCACAATAAATTTTTTTTAAAGTTAAATATTTACCTGCAATTTGTACTCAATAACTAAGAAATATAATAACTCTTTTTAAAATTGGTTAAATAATTTTTAATTTAACTCGTATATTCTGAAAGAGTTATCCACCTATCGGTCATTTTTTCCAACTGAACTGTAAGAGTCCCTAATTCACTTGTTATTTCCATTAATTTTTCATGATCTGATACAGAATCCTCCAATAATTCAGCCAATTCCTTTTTTCTTTTTTCTAATTGAGGGATTTCTTGTTCCAAACTTTCAAATTCTATCTTCTCTTTGTATGATAGTTTAACTTTGGGTTTTTCCTCCTCAACTTTATCCGGTTTTTTTATTGTAAGCTCTGTTTCATTTTGCTTTTTGTCAACTTTCTCTTTTAAGTCTTGTTGTTTAATTGAAAGTCTATAATCATTGTATTTTCCTATATAATCTTTAATCTTACCATCGCCTTCAAAAATAAAGAGGTGATCGACCAGTTTATCCATAAAATACCTATCGTGTGAAACAATTATTAAACACCCTTGAAAATCCTGTAGAAAATCTTCCAACACATTTAAGGTAATAATATCCAAATCATTGGTAGGCTCATCTAAAATCAAAAAATTAGGATTTAGCATTAATATAGTCAGAAGGTAAAGCCTTCGCTTTTCACCCCCACTTAGTTTTTCTACATAATTGTAGTGCATACTTTTAGGAAAGAGAAAACGCTCCAGTAATTGAGATGCAGTCAATTTTTTTCCTTTAGTTAAGGGTATCACCTCTGCAATATCTTTAATGGTTTCTATAACTCTTTTGTGGTCTTTTAAATTCATTCCATTCTGAGTATAATAGCCAAAAATAACTGTTTCGCCTAAAACAACTTTTCCTCCATCCAGGGTTTGTTTCCCTAAAACAATATCCAAAAAAGTAGTTTTTCCCACACCATTTTTCCCCACAATTCCGACCCGTTCATTTTTCTTGAATATGTAGTTGAAATCATCCAATATTTTCAGATCTTCAAAATACTTTCTGGCATGATGAATTTCTAGTATTTTACTTCCCAAACGACTCATGTTCACTTCAATATCTACTTTTCTGTTGTCTTTTTTCAAATGAGCTGTTTTTTCTGTCTTGTAAAAAGCCTCTTCGCGTGATTTTGCTTTTGTTCCTCTGGCTTTTGGCATTCTTCTCATCCATTCCAGTTCTTTCCTGTAGAGGTTTTTTGCTTTGTCAACATTGGCCTCAAAGATTTCTTCTCTTTCCTGTTTTTTTTGCAGAAAGTAACTATAATTCCCTTTATATCTATATAAAGATTTTTCGTCTAATTCAATAATTTCATTACATACTCTTTCCAGGAAATACCGATCGTGTGTTACCATTAATATGGTTATGTTCTCCTTGCTCAAATAATTCTCCAACCATTCTATCATTTCTATATCCAGATGGTTGGTTGGTTCGTCCAGAATAATAAAATCAGGTTCTTCAATTAATAACTGAGCCAAAGCAATTCTTTTCAGTTGACCTCCGGATAATTCTGCCACATTTTGCTCAAGGTTATGTATATTAAGCTGTCCCAATATCTGTTTAATCCTGATTTCGTAATCCCATGCTTTTAAAGCATCCATCTGATCGAAAGCATTTTGCATTCTTTCGTTATCATCAGGATATAGCAATGCACTTTCATATTCAGAAATGGCTTTGATTTGCTCCGTATCCGACTTAAAAATAACCTCAGATATAGATAATTTATCATCAAATTCAGGAGACTGTTCTAAAATTCCAAGCTTAATGTTTTTTCTAAAAATAACCTGCCCTGAATCGTAACTTTCTGTTCCAAATAGTATCCTCAAAAAAGTAGATTTGCCCGTTCCATTCTTCGCAATAAAAGCCACTTTTTGTCCTTTGTCTATACCAAAATTCAGGTTTTCAAACAGAACTCTTTCTCCAAATGATTTTGTTAAATTTTCTATTGAGAGGTAATTCATGAGTTATTCCTGTTCTAATATGAAAAACAAAAAAATACTAGTTTTTTTCTTTTAGCACTCTTTCTAATGCCAGAGCTGCATACGTGTATTGAGGATTTATCATTAAGGCGGTTCTCAAATCCTTTTCAGCATTATAATAATCCTTTTGTTCTTCGTAACATAAAGCTCTGTTATAATATGCGTCCAAATACAATGGCTCTATTTCAATTGCTTTAGTATAATAATTTATAGCCACATCATACACTTTTAAGTACTCCTGGTGTATAAATCCTAAATTAAAATAAGGTTCTCTGTACTTATCAATTTTAAGAATATTATGATATGTTTCAATGGCTTCATTGTATTCTTCATTTTCCTGGCAATACATAGCATAAGCATATAAAGCTTCAAGACTATTAGGTTTAATTCTTAATGCATTTTTCAGGTAATCTTTAGCCAGAGGATTGCCTTGTTTGTAATTTAAAATTCCTAACTGGACATAAGCATCATAGTAATCATTTTCTTGTTCTGTTGCTGTTATAAAACTTGAAATGGCTAAAGCTGTATCTTCTTTATCTTCAAATATCATCCCTTTTAGATAGTACGCCTCAGCGTTATGAACATCTCTTTTTAAAACAGCATCAGCATAATCTAATGCTTGTTTATGGTTTTTTGCAACCAGTGCCAGCCAACCCAATTCAAGCCTTGCTATAAGATTTCCATTATCAATTTTCATGCATTGGTCTAATGCCTCTTTTGATTCTTTGAGTTTTAGCTGAGTTTTTAAAAGTTCTGCTTTTAATAAATAAAAATCCGGCACCAAAGAATCTATTTTTATTGCTCTGTCAACGTCATTAACTGCACTCGAAAAATCGTTGTACTTCATATAAAGTTTAGCTCTTTTGAGGTACAACGTCGGATTATTAATATCCTGTTTTAGAAGGTCGTTAACTGCTCTAAATTCCAGTGCCTGTTCTGATAATGTGGTATCTTTTACAATATTGTCTTTCTTATTTTCTTTTGACTTGTCTGTGCCACAAGAAAAAATTATGGTTATTATAGATAATAAGACTAAAATTTCTTTCATGATGATAAAAAAAGTCTTTCCGATTTTTCGGAAAGACTCAAAGTTAACTATTTAAAATAAAGATTTATTTTTCGCTAAGCACAATTACAATCTTTTGTTCTAATTCTTCCATCAATTCAGGATTATCCTGAATTAATTTTATAACAGCATCTCTTCCTTGTCCTAATTTGGTATCACCATAACTGAACCAACTACCAGCTTTTTTTATAATATCATAGTCAACGGCCAAATCAATTATTTCTCCAATTTTAGAGATACCTTGTCCATAGAAAATATCAAATTCAGCTTTTCTGAATGGTGGAGCTACTTTATTTTTCACCACTTTTATTTTTGTTCTGTTACCAATTACTTCATCACCATCTTTAATCTGAGATGATCTTCTGATATCAATCCTTACGGAAGCATAAAATTTAAGTGCATTACCACCTGTAGTAGTCTCTGGATTACCAAACATCACACCAATTTTTTCGCGTAATTGGTTGATGAAAATAGTACAACAATTTGCTTTTTTTATGGAGCTTGTCAGTTTACGTAATGCTTTGGACATTAACCTGGCTTGTAAGCCCATTTGTGAATCGCCCATTTCACCTTCAATTTCAGCTTTTGGAGTTAATGCAGCAACAGAGTCCACAATTAATAAATCTATCGCTCCAGAACGGATTAAATTATCAGCTATTTCTAAAGCTTGTTCACCATTATCTGGTTGAGAAATGATTAAATCATCAATGCTTACACCTAATGCTGTTGCATATGAAGCATCAAATGAATGTTCTGCATCAATAAAAGCAGCAATACCGCCTTGTTTTTGACATTCTGCAATAGCGTGTATTGTTAATGTTGTTTTACCAGAAGACTCTGGTCCGAATATCTCAACCACTCTTCCTTTGGGATAGCCTTTTATTCCCATAGCAAGGTCAAGTGTTAATGAACCTGTCGGAATAACATCAACATCCTCAACGGCATTATCACCCAATTTCATAATGGTGCCTTTTCCATAAGTTTTTTCAAGCCTGTCCATTGTAAGTTGTAAGGCTTTTAGTTTGTTTGCATTTACTTCTGCCATCGTTAGTATAGTTTAAATTTTTTTCTTAATTATTCATAACACTACAAATATAGGTTATTAAATCTACATTTTGTAGTTTTTATAAATTTATTTTCATTCCTTCAATATTAACAAGTCGTCTATTAAGTCTCCAGCTCAGCTAAAATCTGTTTTGTATGCTCTTTTGTTTTTACTTTCTCTATAATTTTTTCAATTATTCCGTTTTCATCAATGATAAAAGTGGTTCGATGAATTCCATCATAAACTTTACCCATAAATTTTTTCTCTCCCCATACACCATACCTGTTTAGCATTTCTTTGTTCGTGTCTGCCAATAAATTAAATGGCAACTTGTGTTTAGCTATAAATTTTTGGTGTTTATTTTCGTCATCAGCACTTACACCAATCACCTCAAACCCTTTTTTTCTGAGTTCGGAATAGTTATCTCTCAAATCACATGATTCAACTGTACACCCAGGAGTCAGGTCTTTAGGATAAAAATATAGGATTACTTTTTTGCCTTTGTAATCAGCAATTTTATGAATTTTTCCGTTTTGGTCTGTAATGTCAAATTCAGGAGCTTTATTTCCTTCTTTTAAATGTTTCATTGTTATTTTATTCAGATTTTGTTTTTTAAAAGGCAGAGAAAAACACCGACTTTTAAGTACTACAAAATACCCAATTCTTTCGTGATATTACAACCGAAAAAAATGAATTTTATTAACAGTAATCCAATGAATCTAAGATGATAATTTTTTGGATTTATTAACCTTAATTGCATACCAAATACCTACGATTCCGGCAATAAAAAGTAGTACTGCAATTATTTCAGCTTGGGTGGCTTTTAATCCGAATAGCTCATATTGAGGATTGATTCGGATTTTTTCTATAAAAAAACGTTCTATACCGTTAAATATTAAATAAGCCGAAAAAATTATTCCCGGAATTTTAATCTTTTTTCTGAAAGACCATAAGATTCCAAAAATAATGAATGCCATTACAGTTTCATAAAATGGTGTTGGCCAAGCTTTTCCGGTAATACTTTCCAATCCCATCTGATGGAACTCATCCATTAATTTAACACCATTAATATTTCCCGGATAATCGAACGACCACATCCAATCCGGTAAAAAACTCAGGCTTGAAGGAACAGGTGCATCGTTAGGTATTCCCCAGTCACCATCACCAGCTAACTGACAACCTATTCTGCCAATTCCATAAGCCAACATTAAACCAGGTGCACAAGAATCAATTACATGAACTAATTTTATTTTTTTTCGATATGCATAATAGACTACCGACCCTCCACCAATAATTAACCCCCCATAAATACTTAATCCGGAAGCAGAAAAAATAACATTAAGCGGGTCAGCAAATAAGCGATCTAAATCTTCAACAGCATCAAATATTTTAGCACCTAAAATACCACCAATTGCTGCTATAAAAGTCATTGTTCCTACGTACTGATAAGGATGAACAGTTTCTTCCACTTCTTTAGGTTCCGGTAAACGGTGCTTTTCTGCATCCCTGTACTTTAGATAAGATAAAATTGCCGCACCAATGATACCCCCGATAATGCTTCCATCTAATGACAAAATGTAATTTGGCAATCCCGATTTTGTTGAGATTATTTCAGCATAATTCAATATCAATCCTAAAATCTTAAAACCTAACACAAATCCGAATATGCCATTCCCAATAAGTTCATTGATACTTGCTTTTTTCCCTTTAATTATTTTAATGGTTGAGGCTGATAATAACCCATCATTTTCTTTTCTTTTCATTTCCTTAACAAAAAGATAATTGGCTGCGATAAAAGCAATGGCCACCATAAAACCAAACATGGGTAAAGGAAATGAAAAAGTAAATCCGAATAAATAATTAGTTAAATCTGATAGGTATGGAAACATTTATGAATAAGTATTGATTATTGTTAATTGATTATTGATTGATTATTGATTTTTCAAAAGTCACATTTACAACTCCTTCCATATCAATATCGGCTAATTTAATGGTTTTAATTTGATTTTCTAACTCTTTGCTATAAGGAACTTTTACTTTAATGTAATTATCGGTAAACCCATTTAAGTAATTTTCGTGTTGTTCCGATTCAAAAAGTACGTTGTAAGTTTTTCCTAAATGTTGTTGGTAAAAATAATTCCGCTTTTTATCTGAAAGGATATGCAACATTTTACTTCGATCTCTCCTCACCTCTTTCGGCACTATTTCTTCCATTTTAATAGCTGTAGTGTTTTGCCGTTCAGAATAAGTAAAAACATGTAAGTAAGAAACATCCAATTCATTTAAAAAATGATAAGTATCTAAAAAATCATCGTTACTTTCTCCTGGAAAGCCAACAATCACATCCACTCCGATACAGGCATCAGGAATTAATTTTTTAATCATTGTCACTCGCTCCACATAGAGTTCTCTTTCATACTTCCTTCGCATGGCTTTTAATATCTTATTAGAACCCGATTGTAAAGGAATGTGGAAATGTGGCATAAATTTGTTGGACTTTG
>CAYRAD010000012.1:7042-16932 GCA_964422135.1 uncultured Vicingus sp. | reverse complement strand
AAAACAAAAATGAAAACAAAAATGAAAACAAAAATGAAAACAAAAGCATTTACAGTAGTTTCTGTGATTGCATGTGCGCTCATGATTGGCTTAAGTGGTTGTTCAAAAGAAGGACCTGCTGGACCTGCTGGAGCAGATGGAGCTGCTGGAGCTGCTGGAGCAGATGGAGCTGCTGGAGCTAGTGGATCTATTGTTACTGCTGCTGACCAAGCATCTTATGATGCTGCTGATGGTTTCACAGGTGGAAGATACTATGATGATTTTATGGCACAGTTATCTATAACAGATACTACTTACACAAATCATAAAAATTTCTTTAAATGTAAACAATGTCATGGTTGGGATTTAAGAGGAAGCAATGGTGCTTACATTAATAGGGCTCCAAATTCATCAAGACCAGCAGTTGCTGATAATGATTTGTTTGCGTTCGCACAAGCACATAATATTAAAGAGGTGTTTGATGCTGTTAAGCATACTGGAGGTAGTTTCAAAGTAAGTGCTTCTTATACTGGAGCTATGCCAGATTACGGTTTGCTTTTAACCGATAGCCAAATTTGGGATATTGTAAAGTTTCTTAAAGAAGTTGCTTTAAATACTTTTGATTTATATGATTTAAATACATCTGGCACTTATCCTACTGGAACTAAAACATTTTCAAATATAGGAAAAGATGGAAATGCTGCAAATGGAAATTCAGTTTTTGCATCAATGTGCGCAAGTTGCCATGGTGCTACTGGTACAGCCATAGCTCTTGATGGAGGGGCTAAATATATTGGAGATTTTGCGAGAAGTGGTCCTTATGAGTTTCAGCATAAAGCAAGATGTGGACAACCTGCTACAGCTATGGGTCCATTTACAACTAATACTGTGAGCGTTGTTAAAGACTTGTTAAAAGCTGGACAAGATACAACAGCTTTCCCAAGCTTATAATTAAAAGTACATTGAATGTTTAATACAACATATATTTTATTAAAATATATGTTGTATTTTTGAAACATTGAATGAAGAATTTAATACAACATATATCACCTTAAGGTATATGTTGTTTTATTTAAAAGATATAATTATGAATATAAAAACACTTTTTTTATTACCTTCTCTACTTTTATTAGTTTTAATTTTAAATAGCTGCCAGAAAGCTGTATTAGATCCAAAGTCAACAACTTCTACATCTAATTCTAATTCTTCAGTTCAGACAAGTTTTTCAGCTGAAATAGTACCAATTTTTACAGCAAATTGTATCTCTTGTCATAATCCTGGAGTAGTAGATTTAAGAGAAGCAGGTGCGTATAATGCACTTATTACTAATGCATCCCCATATAATAAATACGTTGATACGTTAAACCCAACGGGTAGTTTACTTTATCAAAAACTAACGATGTCAAACCCACCTACCGGTGGCATGATGCCTCCATCTGGATTATTGCCTTCATCAACTACAGACTTAGTTCTTAAATGGATTCAAGAAGGAGCTAAAAACAATTAAAATAAAATTGATAAATCATGAAATATTTAATAATTAGAACAACTTATATCTTTTTAACGTTCATCTTCCTCTTTTCATATTCTTATGCACAAGAAACGGAGAAGAAAGAAAAAAATAAAAAAGAAGATAAACCTATTGAGAAACCGGTAAAACACACTTTTGAAAGTGATAAGTTGATTAATTTGGAAACAATTGAAACTTTAAGGAAAAAAAGTTTCCAATTTCAAATTCAACACCGATTTGGAAGTTTGGAAAAAGAATTTGAGCCCAATCAAAATTTTGATTTCTTAGGAATGTTTGCCCCTGCAAATATTCGAATAGGATTAAATTATGGGTTAACAAAAAAATTAACAATAGGATTTGGTGCTACTAAAAACAGGTATTTATATGATTTTAATTTGAAATATAAAATACTGTCTCAAACTAAATCGGGAAGTATGCCAATTTCATTAAGTTATTATGGAAATTTTGCATATCTATCGGATGTAAATTTTGAAACAAGAAAAGAAACTTCGGATTATTATATTTTTAATAATAGCATAAAAATTACTAAATATTATTCTTACGCAAATCGTTTGTCTTATTTTTCACAACTGATAATAGCCAGAAAATTTAACGATAATTTATCTCTTCAAATAGCACCAGCGTACTCCCATTTCAATTTAGTAGAATCGTTAACATCAGTAGTAGATAGCTCACAAGATTCAACGATGACACATGATAATTTTAGTATTAGTTTTTCAGGTCAGCTTGTTGTTAGCCCACAATCGGCTATTATTTTTGAAATAAGCTATCCAATTACAACAAATACTTATATAGATACCAAACCAGACATAGGAATTGGATATCAAATTTCTACAGGTGCACATGCTTTTCAAGTTGTTATTTCTACAGCTAATACATTAGTTCCACAGTACAATACAGCATATAATGTGAATGATTTTGGAAAAGGACAAATAATGTTAGGATTTAATATTGTGAGAAGATGGCAATTTTAATTTAGTTTACGTAACATCATAATTAAATAATTACATATAAAAATAAAACAATTAAAAAACATAAGTTATGAAAAATTCAAATAAACTTTTAGCAGTTGTACTTATTATCTTAGGTTGTACAGCTTCAAAACCAGTACAAAAAATGGAAGTTAAAACACAACCAATAACTCCAACTGAAACCAAAGAAATTATAAATGAAGCACAACCTGTAACTCCACAAGAAGAAGATGGTAAATGGGTAGCACCAGAAGATGCTCAAAAAGTTGTAAATCCAATTAAAACAAGTGATGAAAGCATAAAAGAAGGGAAGATGACATTTACAAGAAAGTGTCGTTCTTGTCATGGAAAATTAGGCAATGGAAAAGGAGTTGGAGCAGCAGATTGTACTACACCACCAACAGATTTTTTATCAGATGATTTTGCAAATCAAACCGATGGTGCTATTTTTTGGAAAATTAATACAGGACGTAATGATATGAAATCTTACAAAGGGACTTTAGAAGAAGAAGAAATTTGGAACACGATCAATTACATCCGTTCATTAAAAGTTGCAAAATAATTACTTTTAACACTTATTTATCACTTAGAAGCTAATATAAATTTATTAGCCTCTAAGTGGTGTTTCTATTCGATTAATATTTAACATTATTTTAGCTTATTATGACTGCTTTCAAACGAAGTATTAAGATTTGTTTTTTAACTATATATTTATTAGTTTCTAGAGAAGGAAAAGCTCAAGATGGAGCCACTCTTTTTGATGATTTGTGTGCCGATTGTCATTCCATAGGAGATGGGGTTTATTACGGCCCAGATTTGATGGGTGTAGAACAAAAAAGGTCGTCAACATGGTTGTTGAGTTTTATTAAATCAAGTAAAACAATGATTGCTAATGGAGATGCTGAAGCAGTTGCTATTTTCAATAAATTTGACAAGAAAAAAATGCCTGATACAGATGCTTCGGAAGATGAAATGAAAGCAATTTTATCATACATTAAAAGTCTAAACAAAAATGCAAAAAGTTCTAACACAACTGAAGAGAAAGATAAAGCTGTAGCTAAAACCGATAATGAATCTAAATCTGACGCGGTAGAAACAGAAACAGATAACTCTGATGACACACAGGTAGCGAATGTGGAGGGAAACGCTGATGAACGTATTTCATCTCTTGAAAAGAAAATAAATGAACTTCTTGAGATGCAATTAAGAAGTGAAGAAAAAGAAATTCGACCTGAAAATATTAAAAATGGAAAAAGGTTATTTACAGGGCAAAAACCATTTGTTAATGGGGCACCAAATTGTGTAAGTTGTCATAATATCCAAAAAACAGACACTTTTAATTGGAATCCATCTGCGTTTGAATTAGCTACTACCTATTCGAAAAAAAATGGATATGATATAGCAAAATTACTGAGAACACCCTCCTCTAAAAAGTGTAAAGAATTTTTTAAAGGCCACGAGCTTACAGAATATGAAATTTTCGATATTAAAGCATTTTTATTACAGGTTGAAAAAGATGGACTATTACCACAAAAAACAAAAAGTTATGTTTTATGGTATGTGTTATTAGCGTTATTATGTTTATTTGCGATTCTTGATGCTCTTTTTACAAAATACTTTAGCCGAAAAATAACAATACCCATATTCCTTTTAGGAAGTGGATTTATATCTCAAGCTATGGTTAAAGAAGCAACGAGTGTAGGTATTACAACCAACTATCAACCGGAACAACCTATTAAGTTTTCACATAAAGTACATGCGGGAGAAAACAACATTCAATGTTTATATTGCCATAGTACAGCAGAATACAGTAAGGTAGCAAACATTCCTTCAGCAAGCGTGTGTATGAATTGTCATAATAAAATTAAAACTGGAACAAATTCAGGTTCTTTTGAAATAAAGAAAATCTATAAAGAATTAAAAACGGGTCAATCTATAAAATGGGTTAAAGTTCATAATTTACCAGATCATGTGTTTTATAGTCATGCACAACATGTGGGAGCTGGAAAACTTGATTGTAAAAATTGTCATGGCGATGTAAAAAATATGGTACAAATTAAACAAGTATCTCCTTTATCAATGGGATGGTGTTTAGATTGTCATCGAAAACATAAAGTCAATTTCAGTAATAAATACTATAATAACTATAAAAAATTACACGAGGAAATAAACTCTGGCAAGAGAAGTGTGGTTACTGTTAAAGATATTGGAGGAGAAGATTGTCAAAAATGTCATTATTAATTAAAAAAATTAAAACTTACTATGAAGAATTACTGGACAAATCTTGATGAAAACTGTGAGGTTGAAACGATTTCAACAAATGAAGAGATTGTAAAGACAGATAAAAATAATTTAACGTTTCTTGAAGATAGTGAGTTTGTGGAAACCTCCACTTCGAGACGAAATTTCTTAAAATTATGTGGTTTTAGCGTATCCGCTGCAGCCATTGCCTCAGGATGTGAAGCGCCTGTTACCAATGCTATCCCTTTACTTATTAAACCAGAAGAAATAACACCTGGTGTTGCCAATCATTATGCATCAACCTATTTCGATGGGAATTATTCTTGTCCGGTTTTAGTTAAAGTGAGAGATGGAAGACCCATAAAAATTGAAGGAAATAATTTATCTAAAACAACAAATGGAGGTACTACTGCTCAAGTTCAAGCTTCTTTACTTAATTTGTACGATTCTGAAAGATTAAGCACTCCATTAATAAAAGGTGAAAAATCAACTTGGGAAGAAACCCACACACAAGTAGTAGCTCACCTAAATGCGGTAACTAAAAAAGGTGAAAAAATTATTATTCTTTCAACACCTATAATTAGCCCATCTACTTTAAAAGCATTAGATGTATTTAAAACAAAATACACCACTACAGAAGTTGTATATTATGAACCTATTTCCTTTTCAGGAATTTTAAAAGCAAATCTCAAATGTTTTGGCAAACAGGTTGTGCCTAGTTATTATTTCAATAAAGCAGCTGTTATCGTAAGTTTTTCTGCTGATTTTTTAGGCACTTGGCTTTCACCTGTTGAGTTTATTTCTCAATATGCAGAAGCTCGTTCTTTACAAAAAGAAAAAAACTTAATGGCAAAACATTTTCAATTTGAAGCAGGATTTTCTGTTACAGGTAGTAATGCTGACGAGCGAATACCAATTCATCCTTTGGAAGAAGGTGCTATTTTAATGGCAATTTACAATGATATTGCAAAAAAATCTGGAGCAGAATTACTTCCAGAAAATAAAGGATATCAATCGTCTTTTAACCTATCATCAATTACCAATGAATTATGGTTAAACAAGGGTAAAAGTTTGGTTGTTTCAGCTAGCAATGATGAATCTATTCAAATTATTGTAAATGGAATTAACCAATTACTAAATAATTACGACAACACTATCAATTTGAACGTGCCCTATCTTACTAAAAAAGCTGTTGATGAGGATATGCTAAGGATTATTGAAGAAATGAATTCGGGAGATGTAGGGGCTATTTTATTAAATGATGTAAACCCTGTATATGATTATCCAGAAGCAAAAAAGTTTATAGCTGCTTTAAAGAAAGTGGATTTTTCTGCTGTTCTTGCAGACAGAATTACTGAAACAGCTCTTTATACTGAAGATGTACTTGCACTAGATAATTATTTAGAAAGTTGGGGAGATTTTGAAACCAAAAAAGGTGAATATAGCTTTGCCCAGCCTTCTATTTCAAAACTTTTTGATACTTGCTCTTTCTTGGAATGCCTATTAAAATGGACTGAAAATGAAACATCTTCATATGATTATATAAAATCAACCTGTCAAGAAACATTATTTCCTCTTCAAACTTCTTATACAGATTTCGATAAATTTTGGAGTATAACATTGCAAGCTGGAATGTTTGAAACAACAGGAAAAATTGAGGATGTAGAAACAGGGAAAAAAGAAAAAGAAGAACCTAAACCAGCTATAAATGAAATTCTTAATGAAAGTTCTTTAAAAATTAATGCAAAGAAAAATAAAAGCAATTTATTTCTTGAAATGGTTCCAACTGTTGCGATAGGTAATGGAATGTTTGCAAATAACCCATGGTTACAAGAATTGCCAGATCCTATAACCAAAGTAACATGGGATAATGTAGCTTCTATTCCTGTAAAATATGCAAAAGAAAAAGGAATTAAAACAGGTCAACTTATTACTATTAACGACAAGATTACTATTCCTGCTTTAGTTCAACCTGGTCAGGAAAGCAATACAATTACTATTGCTTTAGGTTATGGTAGAAAAAATGTAGGAAAAGCTGGAAATAATGTTGGACAAAATAGCTATCCCCTGTTAAAAATTGTAGATGGTGAAAAATTAAATTATACTGACATTACCAGTTTAACCCCTTTAATCAAGGATTATACACTTGCATTTTCACAGACTCATGATGCCATGGAAGGTAGATCCATTATTAGAGAAACTTCTTTGAAAGAGTATATAGAAAAACCATCTTCTGGAAACGAAGAACGAGAAGAAATTATAAAAGAAAGCACTACTCTTTATCCTGCACCAGAATTCCCGGGTCATCATTGGGGTTTATCCATAGATTTAAATGCTTGTACAGGCTGCAATAGTTGTTTAGTAGCTTGCCAAGCAGAGAACAATGTTCCTGTGGTAGGAAAAGAACAAGTTCAAAAAAGAAGATTAATGCATTGGATAAGATTAGATAGATACTATGCTGGTAATCCTGAAAATCCTGAAATGGTACAGATGCCCATTATGTGTCAACAATGCGATAGTGCTCCATGTGAAAATGTTTGCCCAGTTGCTGCAACCATGCGAAGTAACGAGGGTATTAATCAGATGGCTTATAATAGATGTATCGGAACAAGGTATTGCATGAGTAACTGTCCTTATAAAATGAGAAGATTTAACTGGTTTCAGTTTGCAAAAAATGATGAGTTTGATTTTAATATGAACGATGATTTAGGAAGAATGGTTTTAAACCCTGATGTTGTTGTTCGTTCAAGAGGTGTGGCAGAAAAATGTTCATTCTGTACACAACGAATACAAGAGGGTAAATTAAATGCAAAACTTGAAGATAGACCTTTGAAAGATGGAGAAATATTACCTGCTTGTGCACAGGCTTGCCCTGCAAAAGCAATCGTATTTGGTGATTTGAATGATTCTACAAGTGAAGTGTCTAAAAGGTTTAATAATCCAAGGCATTATCATTTATTAGAGCAATTGCATACCCAGCCGTCAGTTGGCTATTTAACAAAAGTTCGAAATATTGAAAAAGATACAAATAATAAGGAATTGTTATAAATAAAAAATATAGTTATGATTTATGAATCATCAGAAAGAGAACCTTATGTTATTGGAGAAAAAAACTATCACCAAATAACAGAAGATATTTTAAGACCAATAGGCAAAACACCTTCAAAAGGTTGGTATATTGTACTTTTTATAAGTATTATAGCCATGTGTTTCGGTGGATATTCTTTATATAAAACCTTTACGGTTGGTATTGGTACTTGGGGATTAAATAATTCAGTTACGTGGGGTTGGGGAATTATCAACTTTGTTTGGTGGATTGGAATAGGACATGCCGGAACAGCTTTTTCAATTTTTCTCTTAGTACTAAGGCAAAAATGGAGAACATCTATAAATCGTTCGGCTGAAGCAATGACCATCTTTGCAATTATCTGTGCTGGATTGTATCCAATGGCACATATGGGTAGAATTTGGTTATGTTTTTATATTTTTCCATATCCAAACATGAGGGGTCCTCTTTGGGTAAATTTTAACTCACCCTTATTTTGGGATGTTGTTGCCATAGGAACATACGTACTTGCTTCTGCTACTTTTTGGTATTTAGGCATGATGCCCGATTTTGCATTGATTAAAGAAAGAGCCAAAACAAAAATTTCTAAATTTGTTTATGGTACCTTAAGCTTAGGATGGAATGCGTCCTCGAAAACATGGAATCGATACGAAGCAATTAGTTATATTTTAGGTGGTTTAGCTGCTGCTCTTGTTGTTTCTGTTCACTCTATCGTTGCTATGGATTTTGCAACATCCGTTATTCCTGGTTGGCATACTACTGTTTTTCCACCTTTCTTTGTAGTTGGTGCTATTTTTTCTGGATTTTCTATGGTTCTTACGCTAGTTATCATTATGAGAAAAGCATTTAATTTACAGGATTATATCACATCTTCACATATAGATGCAATTACTAGAGTATTGGTGTTCATTAGTTTAATTATGGGTACTGCATATCTTACCGAGCTATTTCTTTCATGGTATTCAGGAAATGGATTTGAAATATTTACTTTCTATCGAAATAGAGTTACAGGAACATACTCGATAGCCTTTTGGTTAATGATTTTCTTTAACGCTATTCTTCCACAATTATTTTGGAGTAAAAAGTTTAGAAAAAATTTAACATTGGTGTTTATCATTTCTTTATGTGTTAATGTAGGAATGTGGTTTGAACGATTTATTATTGTTGTAACATCACTTTCTAAAGATTATTTACCTGCTAATTGGACAACTTATACACCATCTATTATTGAAGTAGGTATCTTCATTGGAACATTAGGATTTTTTGTTTTTGGGATTTGTTTATTCTTGAGATATCTACCAATGATTGCTGTAAGTGAAGTAAAATCTGTAACTAAAAGGACTAGTGAAATACCTGTAAAACATTAAAGAAAAGATATGAGCGATTCAACATTTATTTTAGGAGTTTTTAAAGATGAAAATCTTATGGTTGATGCCATTAAAAAAATACGAGAAAAAAGTATAAAAATTGAAGAAGTTTTTATGCCCTATCCAGTACATGGCATCGAAGATATAGCAGGCTTACATAAAACTAGATTATATGGAGCAGCCCTATTGTTTGGAATATTAGCAGCAGCATCCGTTTTTTATTTTTTATACTGGGCTACCGTAGAAAGTTATCCTTTGGTATATGGAGGGAAACCTATATTTTCGATTCCGTCAGATATAGTAATAACGTTTGTACTTACAATAAATATTACTTCTGGACTTAGTGTCATATCTTTTTTTATCATCAATAAATTTTACCCCGGAAAAGATTCAAATCTAATTGACCACAGGGTGGTAGATGACGCCTTTGTTGTAGCTATTAATAAACCAGAATCTATTGATGAGGCCAATTTAATTAACGAACTATTTATTAATAATGGTGCGATTGAAGTAAATGAAAAATTTGTTCAATAAAGATAAAAACTACAAAATGAAACGAATACAAAAATGGAAATTACTAGTAGCCGCATTTATTGGCGTTGTTCTTTCGAGTTGCGATCATAATGTTAAAAACCCGGGTTATACCTATGTTGAAGACATGATGTTTTCAGATGCATATGAAACTTATGCTCCTAACAATAACTTTGCTGACGGCAAAACATCGCAACCTGCTG
>CAYRAD010000012.1:0-6942 GCA_964422135.1 uncultured Vicingus sp. | reverse complement strand
GAAACTTATGCTCCTAACAATAACTTTGCTGACGGCAAAACATCGCAACCTGCTGCGGTTGGGACAATACCAAGAGAAGTTATACCTTATCATTATGCTAAATCAGCTGAAGGAATGCTTAAAGCAGGAAAAGAATTAAAAAACCCGTTAAAAGCAACTAAAAAAAACATTGTTAGAGGAAAAAGGATGTTTAACATTTATTGTTCCATTTGTCATGGTTCAACTGGTAATGGAAAGGGGTTGCTGTATGAAAGTGGAAAGTATCCTACTGAACCAGCAACACTTATTTCAAAAGATTTATGGGATAGACCAGAGGGCGAATTTTATCATGTTATTACTATCGGTTCAGTAATAATGGGTCCTCATGCTGCTCAAATAAGAAGCAAAGATCGTTGGGCACTTATCATGTATATTAAATTAGTGCTGCAAAAAAATGAAAAGAAAAGGTTGGAGATAGAAGCCAACAAAAAAAACTTGGAATCTGAGTTGAGTGAAAATAAAAATAGCGTTAACTAATACATTATGGAAAATAAAGTAAAGATATCTGCGAAATTAAATATATTATCTGTGATAATGATTGCAATAGGTATTATCGCAACAATAGTAAGTTTATTAAAAAATTCGGAAAGAACCTGGGCAAATGTCCTGTTAAATAATTATACTTTTTTATCAATAGTAATTGGAGCAATGTTTTTTTATGCCCTACAAAACATTACTCAATCGGGTTGGTCTGTTATGTTTAAAAGAATACCAGAAGCTATTGGAAGATTTTTGCCTTTTATTGCTATACTCATGTTGGTAATGTTTTTTGGTTTAAACCAAATTTATGAATGGTCAAACACATCCATTCGTGGTGCTAACGAATTACTTCAACATAAATCTCCCTATTTAAATGTTCCTTTTTTTACTATTCGACTCCTTCTTTTTTTTAGTTTATGGATATTTATCATCTTTCTATTTAGAAAATATTCATTAAAAGAAGATGAAATAGGAGGGACAACTTTTTTTCATAAAAGTGAGTTTTTATCAAAAGTCTTTATTTTTGTGATGGCAATAACTTTTTCATTAGGAACATTCGATTGGATAATGTCTATTGATGCAACATGGTTTAGTACTATTTATGCATTCAAAAATATTGTATCTGCTCTATACCATTCTATTGCTGTCATCTTTTTGATTGTATTTATTCTTAAACAGTTAGGGTACTTTCCAAAAATGAACAAGTTTCATATCCATGATTTTGCTCGCTATTTATTTGGGCTTGGTATTATGTGGGCTTACTTGTGGTTTACCGAATATTTGCTTATTTGGTTTTCTAATATTCCTGAAGAAACTTCCTATTTTGTGGCAAGAAGACAAGAAGGCTGGAATACCTTGTTTTTTGTAAATATCATCATTAATTGGGTTGTTCCATTTTTACTACTTCTCCCTATTAAATTTGATAGGAATAAATATATTGTTTTATTTGCAAGCTGCTTATTAATTATAGGGCAATGGATAGATAATTTTATGCAAATTATGCCTGGTACGGTTGGTGATTTTAATATTGGTTTTGAAGAAATAGGTATGTATATTGGCTATTTAGGATTATTCATTTTTGTTGTTGCTTACACATTAGGTAAAACAACATTAATTCCAAAAAACCATCCTTATTTAGTAGAAAGTGAATTGCACCATTTTTGAGCCTTAAAAATAGCAAGTAAAGTTAATTTTCAGGAGCGTTTGAAATAGTAAACTCACTTTTTCATAACTTTTTCTTATCCAAAAATTCACGTTAATTTATTATATAAAGAACTGTTTTAAATCATACTATCTCTTTAATAATCGTTATTTTTGCAAAAAACATTATGCTTAAAATGATTAAAAACATTCTATTTTCTACCAAGCTAACAGCCTTTTTATTGTTTGTTTTTGCCATAGCAATTGGTACTGCAACTTTTATCGAAAATGATTATGGCACTACTGCTTCAAAAGCCTTGGTTTTTAATGCCAAATGGTTTGAATTGGTTTTAATCTTATTAACTATTAATTTAATAGGAAATATTTTTAAATACAAACTGTTTAGATGGGAAAAAGCAGCAACCTTAACTTTTCATGTTGCCTTTATCATTATACTTATTGGAGCAGGTATTACCCGTTACATCAGTTTTGAGGGGGCAATGTTAATTAGAGAAGGGGAAATGAGTAATACTATTATTTCTTCAGATAATTACCTCCAGTTTAAAGTGGATAATCAAAAAATGCAATACACCTTTGATAAAAAACTGTATTTAAATCCATTACATAATTCTAAATTTTCTTACGACTTAAATTTTGAAGGCAATGAAATAAGTGTCGCCTACAAAGATTTTATTCCAAATGCTATTGATACCATAACTACTGCAGAAGATGGAGTTAATATAATTGAAATCGTTACTGTTGGACAAATGGGTAGAATTTCTAGATATATAGAAAGTGGACAAACAACATTCTTTGGAAATTTCCCTGTATCTTTTAATAATAATACAATCCCAGAAGCAATAAAAATAAACGAAACCGATTCTGGATTAACCATTTTATCTCCATACGAAATTAATTATATGAGTATGGATGATAAAAGCACATCAGTTATTAAAAAAGATACTATTCAACCATTTAAAAACCGAAGATTATATACCATAGCCAATGTACAATTGGTTTTTAAACAAGTTTATAAAAAGGCTAGAATACAACAAATAGCTGCTCCAAAAAGCAATCCAAACGGACAGGATTTGTTAATTGTTGATGTAACTTGTAATAATTCTTCCAAAGAAGTTGCTATGACGAGAATGCAAAATAATTTTTCAAATTTTACTTCCTTTCAACTGGATAATTTGAATTTTTCAATTAACTATGGTTCTAAAAAATTCACCACACCATTTTATGTCCAATTAAATGATTTTAAATTAGAAAAATATCCTGGTTCAATGAGCCCTTCTTCCTACGAAAGTGATGTAACAGTGATTGATGAAAGGGATGGTGGAAAAAAATTCGATCACAGAATATATATGAATAATGTATTAGATTATGACGGATATCGGTTTTTCCAATCTTCTTACGATCAAGATGAACATGGTACAATTTTATCAGTAAACCACGATTTTTGGGGAACATCCATTACTTATTTGGGTTACTTACTCATGGCTATAGGAATGGCAATTTCGTTAATGATGAAAAAATCAAGATTTACAACATTAAGACAAAATATTAAAAAGTTAAGAGCTAAAGCAGGGATAATTCTTGGCGTAATAATTTTATCAACTTCTTTATTTTCTAGTAAAATTTATGCACAAGGACACAAACAAGTGGCAACTGATAAAAATGAATTTATCATTAATAAAGAACATGCTGCAAAATTTAGCAGACTTTTAGTACAAGATAGAGGGGGAAGAGTTAAACCTATTCAAACACTTGCTTCTGAGATATTACGTAAAGTTGCTAGAAAAGAAAACTTTAATGGTCAAGAACCCACACAAGTCTTTTTAGGAATGATGTTTAACCCTGGTTATTGGCAATCAGCTCCATTAATTAAAGTGAGTAATCCTAAATTAGAAAAAAAGTTAGGAGCAAAAGACCATTATGTTTCTTTCATGAACTTTTTTGATGAAAATTTTAATTACATCATAGCTAAAGAGGTTATGGCTGCAACTAGGAAAAAACCATCTGAACAGAATAAATATGATAAAGAATTAATTAAAGTAGATGAAAGACTCAACATTTGTTATATGGTTTTTCAGGGTGAATTTTTAAGAATTTTTCCTAAAAATAATGATAAAAATAATACCTGGTTTACTGCTGCAGATTATCATCAGTTTGTTTCTGAAGATTCCATTTTTGTCAAAAATATTTTAGGAATGTATTATAATTCAATAGAAAATTCCATTAAAGAAAATAATTGGGATAAGGCTGACCAAACGTTGAAATACATTGATGATTATCAGCACAAATTTGGTTCAAAAGTGATACCTGAAGAACTAAAAATTAAAACAGAAATCATTTACAATAAACTGAACATATTTAAGAAACTTTTTATGTATTACGGTCTGGTTGGTATGTTGATGCTGATTGTTTTATTTGCTGATATTTTTAGTGCAAAAAATTGGAAGAAGATTACAGCTAAAATTCTGACTTACGCATTATTTGTATTGTTCCTTGTTCATTTCTTTGGTTTAATTGCTCGATGGTATATATCAGGGCATGCACCATGGAGTAATGGATATGAGTCGATGATATATATTGCATGGGTGACTATATTGGCTGGGTTTATTTTCTCAAAATCATCAAAAATGACCATTGCTGCAACGACAATTTTAGGTTCCTTAATATTAATGGTAGCCCATTTAAATTTTATGGATCCGGAAATTACACCTTTGGTTCCGGTACTAAAATCTTATTGGCTTATGATTCATGTTGCTGTAATAACAGGAAGTTATGGATTTTTAGGTTTAGGGGCATTATTGGGTTTTATGAATTTAGTATTAATGATATTTAAAACGAGTGTGAATAAATTAAAAATCAATAATAACATCAAAGAACTAACTTATATTACAGAATTAACGCTAACAGTTGGCTTGTTTATGGCCGCTATAGGAACATTTTTAGGAGGAGTTTGGGCTAATGAAAGTTGGGGGCGTTATTGGGGCTGGGATCCAAAAGAAACATGGGCTTTGGTTATAGTTTTAGTATATGCAATTATTCTTCATTTGAGATTTATACCAAAAGCAAATGGTAAATTTTTATTTAATCTGGTGGCTGTTTTTGGATTTAGTTCAGTTATTATGACCTTTTTTGGTGTAAATTATTACTTGTCGGGACTACATTCCTACGCAACAGGAGATCCAGTTCCTATACCTACTTTTGTTCCTGTAACAGTTTTAATAATTATATTTACTGCTATAATAGCTTATTTTCGCAATAAAAAATATGCTTAAGAATTATTAACTTTAGCATTATAATATCAAAGTATATTTTTTGATTATGAGCATTAAAAGTAAATATGCGTTAATTCTCATTTTAACAATTTTTAATCTAAGTTGTTTTCAATATAAAGAAGTTGAGATAATAAAGGTATCCGATATTAAATTGAAAGAATTTTCAACTAAAGGAATTAATGTTGAAGTGGCTTTGCAAATTAGCAATCCCAATAAATACAAAATTAGTATCGTTGATGCAGATTTGGTTTTATTGATAAAAGACAAAAGAATGGGAATTGCAAATATTAATGAAAAGATTGTATTACCAAAAAAATCTAACCAAATACACCGCTTTACTATTCATTCGACTTTAAAAGATGTTGGTTCAGGAGCGATTCCTTTATTACTTGGTATAATGATAAAGGCTCCAATTGAATTACAGGTACAGGGCGATATTAAAGCCAGAGCCAAAGGAATAAGCAAAACCATTCCAATTAATATTAACGAGAAAGTCAAATTATAATCTATTTCACTACATTAACATGGCCTATTTCAGTATGTTGCTTACCGTTAATATCAGTAAAGATGAGTTTCCAGACATAAACGCCATTTTGGACGAGTTTACCTTTGTAAGAGCCGTTCCATGGTTCAAATTTTTCATGAGACTCATAGATAATTTCACCCCATCGGTTAAAAATAAAGAAAGAATAATCTTTATCAGAAATACCGAAGCCATTAGGGAAGAATCCGTCATTTAAATTATCAAAATCAGGAGTAAACGCATTAGGCACATAAATACCGTACTCACCGGTAACAATAGCTGTTTTAGAAATAGTATCCATACAACCATTACCATCAATAACAAATAAAGTCACCTGATAATGTCCTGTATCCTCGGGGAAGGTATAACTAGGGTTTTGACTCATGCTGGTATCCAGTCCTGCAATATCCCATAGCCAGTATTGCTGGTTGGTATTAAAAGAAGACTCATCATAAAAATGGATAGTAGGATCGAACATACTTGTTGGGTTCGGATTCATGGTAAAATCTGCTATAGGATTAGCATAAACAGTTACATAATTATATATAGTAGTATCGTTGGTACAGCCCAGAGCAGAAACAAGTGTTAAAGAAACATCATACACACCCGGATTAAGATACGTATGCGGCACAGTATCATTCGAAGCGGTATTTCCATCACCGAAATTCCAGAGAATATTACTAAACATACCACCTGTTGTATCCGTTGAAAAAACGAAAGCCTGTGAAGGTTTATGGCAGAGAGCATTAACATCTACCCCAAAAACTACCGGAGGCAAAGGATTAACATTTACCACTACCTGAGCTGTTGCCGGTGTTGTTGTACAGCCATCAGTTAAACTTACCGTATAAACAGTTGTTAAAGGAGGAGATACAGATTGAGTTTGTCCCAGACCTAAACCATTATCCCATGTATAGGTATAAGGTCCTCCGTTACCACCTGAACCTGTTGCAGATATACTTACTGCGGGGTCACCAAAACAAATCGTTGGATCAGGATCGGGAACCACAACCAAAGGAGGATAAACATTCACATCTACTGTTATAGGAAGCGAAGGACATCCGTTCATATCAGAAGCATAAACCGTATAAGTAGTTGTATCCACAGGAGAAACACTATAAGGAGAACCTATAAAAGTTCCATTATCCCAATTGTAAGAATAAGGGGCACCATTACCATTAGCTCCGACAGCAATTAAATTAGCAGACTGTCCGATACAAATAAGCTCATCAGAAGCACTTATAGTAACCATAGAAGGTTCACCAATAGTTACATTAGTGGTATCAACACATCCTGTGTTAGGATCGGTCAGTTCTACATAATACGTTCCTGCACCTAAACCTGTAGCTGTTGCCGTGGCCTGATTACCGGCATCATACCAATCATAAACATAACTCACCAGCGGATCAGAACCGGCAGCTGTAGCAGTACCATTCAAAGAATCCTTACAAAGAGCATCAGTAAAAGCAG
>CAYRAD010000011.1:10970-17275 GCA_964422135.1 uncultured Vicingus sp. | reverse complement strand
TATGAATCGAGCAGAATTTGATAATCCAGGAGTTTACTGTTTAAAAGGAGACCCGACTGACAAAGCTTTTGATGAACGGATTTACATTGGCGAAGCTGAGAATATCAAGTCAAGATTAAAGCAACATTTGAGTGACCCAAATAAGGATTTTAAAGAACTGATATTCTTTGTAAGCAAAGATGAACTTCTGACTAAGACTCAAATAAGATACTTGGAATCCAGACTTGTTCAACTCGCTTTAGAAGCAAAAACGGCACAGATTGACAATGGAAATATTCCGAGCTTGCCGACTTTACACGAAGCTGATATTTCGGACATGGAGTATTTTTTGGAGCAGATTAAATTGATTCTTCCTGTAATGGGATTCAAATTTTTAATTTCATCGACAGTTGCACCAAAAGAATTTGAAGAATCTGAGAACGCATCCGTGATTCATGAGATTTATTTCATTAAGACAAAAACATTTGAAGCAACAATGACTGAAACTGACCAAGGTTATATTGTTGCAAAAGGAAGCGAAGCCAAAAAAGCTTTATCAAATTCGTGTACTGAGACATACAGAAATATGCGAAGAAAACTTATAGAAACTAAAGTCATGATTGAAAATGGAGATAAATTGATTTTTGCGGAAGATGCTATATTTAGTAGTCCAAGTGCCGCATCCAACATGATTTTAGGACGAAATTCAAACGGATTTACAGAATGGGTTAACAAAAATGGATTGACATTTAAAGAGATACAAGATAAGCTAAATGAGGAATAACTAATACCAACAAAAGATACTTTTGACCATTAAACGAAAACCGCTATTCATTATATGAGAATTCGGTGAGTTACAAAAATATATGTTCCTATTCTCTACTTATTTAACTTTTCAAGTGTAAGGCTATCGGCATATTCATAAAGGAATTTCTTGTTCGGTGTCTTGTAAGCATAAGAATCCGTTTGTTTATAATGTAAAATGCTTTTATCAATGAGTTTAGATTGTATAGTATCTGGTAATTCAGAATATACTTTGCGTACAAATTTATCTAAGGTTGGTGATTCCGGCCATATCCTGATTAAATGGTTGTACGATATTGCACGTAGATTCTCATCTCCAAACTCATAACCGACTACAATCGCACATATTATATTCGTGGTAGATGAATTTTCTTCAAATACCTCCTCAGCTCTTTTCGCTAATTGCTTAAAGAAAGGTTTATTGTAATCTGTATTTTTTGCCATTACCGAATCAATCACATCTTGTGCTTCAAATACATTTGGCCAACATTGTATAATTAATTCATCAAAAACACCTCCTGGTACTGTTTCTGAAACTGCACTCCATAATTCACTATTGAGAATAGGATAATTGCTTGCTGTATCTATCCCTTCTTTAATAAACTCTATCGCAATTTTTTCTGGTTCTGGTATGGTATTCCACTCTATTTCATCAATGTTTGTCCCCTGAATTGGTTGGTTGTATTTTTCTACAATAAAAGGTTCTCCTGTAGCTAAAAGATGGTATAAATATGTTTTTTTAATAGTATCATCAGCAAAACTTACGGCTACATGTTTTTTGTCGGGTGATGCAACTGCTTCAAGACTTGAGGCTATTTCACTTAAATACTCTCCTTCTGGCTTAGATTTCATATTTAGGTGTCGATAAATAACAATACTATTTCTATCATCAACAGACATAATAATATGGAAACCTCTTTTTTTATCAAGCCCTACTCCACGGGTTACAAACTTTAATTTAGTATCAGAAACATCTTTTACACTAAGTTTGATGGAAACGTCATTATCAGTTATGTTTTTTTCTTTAGGCACAGAACAAGATACCGACATACTACATAAAATTAATATTACAATATTGAATGTAATTTCTGAAACTTTACTCATCTTAATCTTATAGAACTCAACAGTTAAAAAGTATTACCTATGCCACTTTTAAACTACTCAACTTCGAATTTTTAAACTTGTTTTTGGCGTAACGCAAGGTTACTTTATGTTCTTTTTGTTTTTTATCGGAAGGTAATTCATACATCGCATCGAGCATAATGGCTTCACAAATGGAACGCAAGCCCCGTGCTCCTAATTTATATTCTATCGCTTTTTCGATAATAAAATCGAGTACTCCTTTGTCAAAAGAAAGTTTTATGTCATCCATTTCAAATAATCTGATGTATTGCTTGATAATGGAGTTTTTAGGTTCAGTTAAAATTCTTCTTAAGGCATCCGCATCTAATGGCTCTAAGTATGAAAGTACTGGTAATCTTCCTATTAATTCGGGTATTAAACCAAATGCTTTAATGTCTTGAGGTGAAATGTATTGCAAAAGGTTATCCTCATCATACTCTTCTTTTTCTGCTGACTTGTAGCCAATAACCTGCGTTTGCAAACGGTTGGCAATTTTACGGGTAATACCGTCAAATGCACCTCCGCAAATAAAGAGAATATTTTTAGTTTCTACAGCAATCAGTTTTTGCTCAGGATGTTTTCTTCCGCCCTGAGGTGGAACATTAACCACCGAACCTTCGAGCAGCTTTAATAAGGCTTGTTGAACGCCCTCTCCACTTACATCTCTAGTTATGGACGGATTATCGCTTTTTCGTGCAATCTTGTCAATTTCGTCAATAAAAACAATACCCCGTTGTGCAGCTTCCACATTATAATCGGCTGCTTGTAATAAACGAGACAGAATGCTTTCTACATCTTCTCCCACATATCCTGCTTCGGTCAAAATGGTGGCATCGGCAATGCAAAATGGAACCTGTAAAATTCGTGCAATGGTTTTCGCTAATAAGGTTTTTCCGGTTCCGGTTTCTCCAACCAATATAATGTTCGATTTTTCAATCTCAATTTCTTTATCATTTTCTCCAACCTGCATCAATCTTTTAAAATGATTGTAAACAGCAACAGAAAGTACTTTTTTGGCTTCGTTTTGTCCAATTACATACTCATCCAGATGTGCTTTAATTTCAATTGGTTTCAGCAACTGAATTTGATTGGCAATTTCGCGGGTTACTTTCCCGGAAACTTCCTCTTTTACTATATTCTGTGCCTGAGAAATACAATGATTACAGATGTGTCCGGTTACTCCGGCTATCATTACATCTACTTCGTTTTTGGCTCGTCCGCAAAAGGAACATTTAACTTGCTGCTTTTCCATAGTACAAAGATAATGAATTAATTAGCTAATGTAATAATTATATAATTTCATAGTTAAAAATGAGATGATGAGATAATTATGGTATTATCTTATTAAGCTGTAACTAAGTTTTTGTTCTTAACAATGTTTTCGATAAAGTTATCGAATAAGTACCTTGAATCGTGTGGTCCAGGAGATGCTTCGGGATGATATTGAACAGAAAAAATGCTTCTGTCTTTTAATTTTAATCCGGCTAAAGTACCATCATTTAAATGTTTATGAGTAACTGTGATATTTTTATTCTGTTCTGCTGAATCCATATCAACAACAAAACCATGATTTTGTGAAGTTATTTCTCCTTTTCCGGTTTCTAGATTCATTACCGGATGATTACAACCTCTGTGTCCATTAAACATTTTTAATGTGGTTAAACCACAAGATATTGCCAAAACCTGATGACCTAAACAGATTCCGAAAACAGGTAATCCTGATGCTGTAATTTGCTTTACTGTTTCAATTTGTTTAGTCATTACCGATGGATCACCTGGACCATTTGACAACATGAAACCATCAGGGTTCCAGTTCATCATCTCATCAAAAGCTGTATCCATCGGAAAAACGTTTAAATAACAATCTCTATCTGCCAAACATCTTAAAATATTCTTTTTTACACCTAAATCCAACACTGCCACTTTGTATGCAGCATTTTCATTCCCAAAAAAATAAGGTTCTTTTGTGCTTACTTTTGATGAAAGCTCAAGACCAGCCATTGAGGGTACTTCAGCCAATTTCTTTTTTAACACATCAAGATCAAAAATCTCGGAAGAAATTATGGCGTTCATTGCCCCTTTATCTCTTATATGGCGAACTAAAAATCGGGTATCTACATCCGAAATGGCAACTATTTTTTGATTTTCGAAATACTCCTGAAGAGAACCATCAGCAAACTCTCGTGAATACATATTCGAAAACTTCTTACAAACCAAACCCGATATATTTACATTTTCAGATTCCACCTCATCTTTTGATACTCCGTAATTTCCAATATGTGATGTGGTCATTGTTACAATCTGTCCATAATATGATGGATCCGTAAATATTTCCTGATAGCCGGTCATACCTGTATTAAAGCATATTTCCCCAGTTGTTGTTCCAATTAAACCTGCTGCATTTCCTTGCAACATCGTTCCGTCTTCTAATAATAAAACTGCTTTTTTTTCTAAGTTCTCCATTTCAAATATTCATTTATTATAAAAACCACCTCGAATTTTGATTTGTTTCAGTTTATCCTTCGACAAGATCAGGATGACACCAGAAACGAAATGTCATAAAAAAAGGATGAAGTAAAATTACTTCATCCTTTCGTATTTTTCTAAAAAAGTTATCAAACGTTATTCTTCTTTTTTATCTTCTTCTTCTGAATTGTCTTCTTTAGGTTCTTCCTTTGTTGCTTCATCATCAGCAGCTTCTGCTTTTACTTCTGTTTCTGTAGGATCTTCAGCTTTTGGTTCTTCAACAACTTCTTCTTCAGCCGGAGCTTCAACTTCAACAACTTCTTCTGCCTTCACCTCTTCTATTGGCTCTTCTGTAACTACAGTTGTTTCTTCAGCTTTGGTTTCCTCTTTTTTTTCTTCTACAGCTTCAGTTGCTACTTCTTCCACAGTATCGGTTGTTAATTCCTCAATAACTTCCGCTTTTGTTTCTGCTTCAGTTGTTTCTATGTTTGTTTCTGCAACAGTAGTAGTGTCTTTTTTCTTAGCTCCACCTCTTCTTCTTCTTCTTGAAGATGAAGATTTTTGTTTAGCATCCTGCAACATGTTCTCGTTGTAATCAACTAATTCAATCAAAGCCATCTGAGCATTATCACCCGACCTAAATCCAGTTTTTAAAATTCTTGTATATCCTCCTGGTCTATCAGCAACTTTTACAGAAACATCTCTAAACAACTCAGTCACAGCTTCTTTTTGTCTTAGGTAACTAAAAACAATTCTTCTTGAATGAGTGGAATCTGTTTTTGATTTGGTAATCAAAGGCTCAATGTATTTTTGTAAAGCCTTTGCTTTAGCAACAGTAGTATTGATTCTTTTATGCTCGATAAGAGAACAAGCCATATTAGCCAACATAGCCTTTCTATGAGGAGCTTGTCTGCTTAAATGGTTAAATTTCTTTCCGTGTCTCATCTCTTTTTATTCTTTATCTAATTTATATGCTGCAACATTCATCCCGAATGTTAGCCCTTTATTTTCAACTAATTCGTCTAATTCAGTTAATGATTTTTTACCAAAGTTTCTGAATTTCAACAAATCGTTTTTATTAAATGTAACTAAATCACCTAATGTATCTACATCAGCAGCTTTCAAACAATTTAACGCTCTAACCGAAAGATCCATATCAATTAGTTTGGTTTTTAGCAATTGTCTCATGTGTAATGAATCTTCATCAAAGTCTTCTACTTCTGATTTTTCTTCAGTATCTAACGTTATTCTCTCATCAGAAAACAACATAAAATGGTGAATTAAAATTTTAGCTGCTTCAGTTAATGCTTCTTTTGGATGAATAGATCCATCAGTAGTAATTTCGAAAATTAATTTTTCGTAATCAGTTTTTTGACCAACCCTATAATTGTCAATGTTATATTTAACATTTTTTATTGGCGTATGAATCGAATCAATCGCAATAACACCGATGTTACCATCAGAAATTTTATTTTCCTCAGAAGGAACGTATCCTCTACCTTTTCCGATAGTTAGTTCTAACTGAAGGCTTACAGAAGGTTCCATGTTACAAATAACATGATCTATATTCAACGCCTGAAATGCTGATGTAAATTTTCCTATGTCACCGGCAGTAAGTGTTTCCTGACCTTTTACTGAAACAACCAACGTTTCTTTATCAGTACCACCAATTTGTTGTTTAAATCTAACCTGTTTTAGGTTTAAAATAATTTGTGTAACATCTTCCAAAACTCCCTTAATAGTAGAAAATTCATGATCTACTCCTTCTATCTTCACAGATGTTATAGCAAACCCTTCTAAAGAGTTTAACAATACTCTTCTCAATGCGTTTCCTACTGTAATACCATATCCTGGTTCTAAAGGACGAAATTCGAATGTACCGAAATAATCGTCAGAATTTACCATGATTACTTTATCTGGTTTTTGGAAATCTA
>CAYRAD010000011.1:4981-10870 GCA_964422135.1 uncultured Vicingus sp. | reverse complement strand
TAAGGTGTGTTCTTTTTAGAACCTCTGAAACCCATTTTCCCGGCAGAAGACCATGAAATAACTTGTCCGTTATTATTTGTTAAGCTAATAATAATGTTATTAAAAGAAGCGTGGATATGAGCTTCACCATAAGCCTCCACTTTTACTTTTTTCTTCTTTTTTACGTTTGTTTTTGCCATGTTCGTTCTTTCTTTTAGTTTCCGCAACAAGTGCGGAATTAATTACACTTAAAATTTTACCTTGTAAAATTGAGTGTAATTAACTTTATTTACTATTTAATTGCTTTTTTCTTGTTTGCAACTGTTTTTTTCCTTCCTTTTCTAGTTCTGGAATTATTTTTTGTATGTTGTCCTCTTAAAGGTAATCCTGATCTGTGTCTGATTCCTCTGTAACATCCAACATCCATTAAACGTTTGATGTTCAATTGTATCTCAGATCTTAAAGCACCTTCTATTTTAAATTTATCAGTAATGATTTTTCTGATTTTTGCTAAATCATCATCATCCCAGTCCTGAACTTTTTTATCTTCAGAAAGCCCTGCTTCTGCCAATATATTTTTAGCACTGGATCTTCCGATACCGTAAATATAGGTTAATCCGATTACACCTCTCTTTTGTTTTGGTAAATCAATACCTGCAATTCTTGCCATAACAATAACTTTATTATATAAAGACTATCCCTGTCTTTGTTTAAATTTTGGGTTTTTCTTGTTAATAACGTACAAACGACCTTTTCTTCTCACGATTTTGCAGTCTGCACTTCTCTTTTTTATTGATGCTCTTACTTTCATCTTCCTATTGTTTATTTTCTCAAAAATGAGAAATTAATTATTTGTATCTAAATGTTATTCTTCCTTTTGTTAAATCATAAGGAGACATCTCCAGTTTAACTTTATCACCAGGTAAAATTCTTATATAGTGCATTCTCATCTTTCCAGAAATATGAGCAGTAATTACATGCCCATTTTCTAATTCAACTCTAAACATTGCGTTAGACAATGCCTCGATAATTGTTCCGTCTTGCTCTATAGAAGCTTGTTTTGCCATTCTATAATTATTTGTTTTTATTTTTTAATACTTCTTCAACCAATTTATGTGTTGATAAAACTTCTGCTTTTCCTTTTCTTATTGCTACATCATGTTCAAAATGTGCAGATGGTAAACCATCATTTGTAACAATTGTCCATCCATCTTCATGCTGTTTTACATTTCTTTTTCCTAAATTAATCATTGGTTCGATTGCTATAACCAACCCTTCTTTTAGTTGCATCCCTGTTCCTCTTTTCCCATAATTAGGTACTTGAGGTTCTTCATGCAAATTTCTACCTAAACCATGACCAACTAATTCTCTTACTACACCGTATCCATTTGCTTCTGCATGGTTTTGAACTGCATATCCTATGTCTCCAATTCTATTTCCAACAACTGCTACATCAATAGCTTTTGCTAAACATTCTTTTGTTACTTCTAATAATTTTTTTACTTCAGGTTTTACTTCCCCTACTTCAAAAGTGTAGGCTGCATCGCCATAAAATCCATTTAAAATTGTCCCACAATCTACGGATATAATATCTCCGTTAACTAATGGTTTGTTATTTGGTATTCCATGAACTACAGCAGCATTTGCAGATGTACACAATGTATTTGGAAATCCATTGTAATCCTTAAAACCCGGAATAGCTCCATTATCTCTAATGAATTCTTCCGCAACTTTATCTAATTCCAAAGTAGTAACCCCTGGTTTAATTATTTTAGCAACTTCAGCTAAAGTTTTTCCAACAAGCAAAGAACTTTCTTTTAATAATCCTATTTCCTCTTCTGTCTTATAAAATATCTTACTCATACTATCAACAAATTATCTAGTCATTCCCATTCCAGTAGAAGATTTTCCTTTAATCTTTCCTGTTTTCATTAATCCATCATAATGACGCATTAATAAATGGCTTTCTATTTGTTGTAATGTATCTAAAATAACTCCTACCATAATCAATAATGATGTTCCACCAAAGAAATAAGAAAAGGATTGGTTCATACCTGCCAATTTTGCAAATGCTGGCAATATGGCAACCAATGCTAAAAACATTGAACCAGGCAATGTTATTCTAGACATCACATTATCAATAAATTCTGCAGTTTTTTTACCCGGTCTTATTCCCGGTATAAACCCTCCATTTCTTTTCATATCATCTGCCATCTGATTAGGATTAATCGTTACCGCAGTATAAAAATAGGTAAAAGCCATAATCATCAAGAAAAATGTTAGGTTATATCCAAAGGAGTTCGGATTACCAAAAACATTAATAACCCAACTAGATGTACCTCCTGCTCCAAAACTAGCAACAGTCATAGGTACAAACATAATTGCTTGTGCAAATATAATTGGCATAACTCCTGCTGCATTAACTTTAAGAGGAATGTATTGTCTTACTCCACCATATTGTTTATTTCCTACAACGCGTTTTGCATATTGAACGGGTATTCTTCTTGTTCCTTGAACCAGTAAAATTCCTACAATAATTACAATAAGTAAAAGTGCTACTTCTATTAACAATATAATAGGTCCTCCAACACCTCCAACACCAAATCTGGAACCTATTTCAAAAACAAATGCAGAAGGCAATCTAGAAATAATTCCTATCATAATTAATAATGAAATACCATTTCCAATTCCCTTTTCAGTAATTCTTTCTCCTATCCACATCACAAAAACAGTACCTGTAATTAGTAGTAACACAGTTGAAAACCACCAGAGAGGACCTGAATCTATAACAACTCCGGCATGATTTGTTATTTGTGAAGCAATATAACCCGGAGCCTGAAATCCTGTTATGGCAATGGTTAATACCCTTGTAATTTGATTAATTTTTCTTCTCCCACTTTCACCTTCCTTTTGTAATCTTTGGAAATAAGGTATTGCCATTCCCAATAATTGTATAACAATAGATGCAGATATATAAGGCATTATTCCTAATGCAAAAATTGATGCCCTCGAAAAAGCACCTCCCGCAAATATGTTAATCAAATCCATTATACCACCACCAGCTTTCGCGTCATTTACTGCTTTTAACACATTAGCATCTACACCCGGCAATACTACGTACGACCCTAATCTATATACTAATAACAAACTTAAGGTAGTGATGATTCTTGCACGAAGATCTTCAATACTCCAGATGTTTTTTATGGTTTGAAAAAATTTCTTCATTATCTTAAATTAATCTTCTTTAGCGTCAGCTTCATCAGCTTTGTCTTCTGCCGGTTTAGCTTCTTCTTTAGTTTTAGCTTTTGGAGCTGCTTTTGCTTTAGGCTTTACTTCTTCTACAACTTCTGTTTTTGACGCTACTAAAGAGGTTACATTTCCACCTGCTTTTTCAATTGCTGCAATAGCTGATTTTGAAAATGCATCTGCAGTTATACTTAATTTTGCTTTTAATTCTCCTCTACCTAAAATCTTCACTAATTCTTTTTTAGCCACTATTCCATTGGCAACTAATACTTCTTTAGTAATTTCTTTAACTTTTTTAGTATCAGCAAGAAATTGTAGCGTATCAAGGTTTACACCTTTATATTCTTTCCTGTTAATATTTGTAAATCCGAACTTAGGAACTCTTCTTTGAAGTGGCATTTGACCACCTTCAAATCCGATTTTACGTGAGTATCCAGATCTTGATTTAGCACCTTTATGACCTCTTGTAGAGGTTCCACCTTTTCCTGATCCCTGACCACGTCCTACTCGCTTACGCTTTTTTGTCGATCCTTTCGCAGGTTGTAAATTTGATAAGTCCATTATTCTTTTATTAAACTATTTATTATTTAATTTCTTCAACTGAAAGTAAGTGTTTTACTTTATCTATCATCCCCATAATTTGAGGAGTAGCTTCATGTTCAACTACCTGGTGCATTTTACGAACACCTAATGCAATCAATGTTTTCTTTTGACGTGCAGGCTGTTTTATCTTACTTTTTATTTGTTTTATTTTAACTTTTCCCATTGTTTATCAGGTTTCACTATCCGTTAAAAACTTTATCTAATTCTATTCCTCTTTGATCTGCAATTGTATAGGCATCTCTCATATTAGTCAATGCATCTAAAGTTGCTTTTACCACGTTATGTGGATTTGAAGAGCCTTTTGATTTAGCTAATACATCGGTAATTCCAACACTTTCGAATACAGCACGCATTGCACCACCAGCAATTACTCCTGTACCATGTGCTGCAGGTCGAACAAAAACTCTTGCTCCACCATATTTCCCATTTAATTCATGAGGCACTGTACCATTGATAATGGGAATTTTTATACAGTTTTTCTTAGCTACTTCAATTCCTTTGGTTATTGCTTCAGTTACTTCATTAGCTTTTCCTAAACCATGTCCAACAACACCATTTTCGTCTCCAACCACAACGATGGCTGAAAAACTAAAATTCCTTCCTCCTTTAGTAACTTTTGTTACCCTGTTAATAGCTACTAGTTTATCTTTTAACTCGGTTTCTGTAGCTCTTACTCTTTTTACGTTTGAGTTTGCCATAATTTGTTATATCAAATTTAAAATTTAAGCCCTCCTTCACGTGCAGCTTCAGCCAAGGCTTTAACTCTACCGTGATATAAGTATCCACTTCTGTCAAATGCAACTTTTTCAATTCCTGCCTTAACAGCTTTTTCAGCTATAGCTTTACCTACAACAGAAGCAACTTCTGTTTTAGTTCCTTTAGCTTTAACGTCTTTTTGCAAAGAACAAGCGGAAACCAATGTAACACCGGTTTCATCATTAATGATTTGAGCATAAATTTCTTTATTACTTCTATAAACAGATAATCTTGGACGTTCAGTTGTTCCTGAAACAATCTTTCTGATTCTTCTTCTTATTCTTAACCTTCTATCGTTTTTACTCAGTGCCATGATAGCTTATTTATTTTTCTTTTATTTAGCAGCTGATTTACCAGCTTTTCTTCTTAATTGTTCTCCAACGAACTTAATACCTTTTCCTTTATATGGCTCAGGTTTTCTCAGTGATCTGATTTTAGCCGCAACATGCCCTATCAGTTGCTTATCGTGAGATTCCAACGTAATTACCGGATTTTTACCTCTTTCCGCTTCAGTACTTACTTTTATCTCAGCAGGTAATTCAAAAACAATACTGTGAGAATACCCCAATAACATTTCTAATCTCTGTCCCTTATTAGTTGCTCTGTAACCAACACCAACTAGTTCCTGTTGGACTTTATATCCTTTAGAAACTCCTTCAACCATATTACTTATCAAGGAGCGGTACAATCCATGTTTTGCTTTGTGATCTTTTTGCTCTGTATGTCTTTTTAAGTTAACAATATTATCATTAACTTCTACAGTAATGGCTGTATCAATATCCTGTTTTAATTCACCCTTAGGTCCTTTAACGGTAACCAAGCCTTTTTCTACATTCACTTCAACTCCTTGAGGGATCTCTATGGGTGCATTTCCTATTCTTGACATAACTTAAATACTTTCTTTATTAATAAACGTGACATAATATTTCACCACCTACATTTTCTCTTCTCGCATCTTTATCTGTCATTACTCCTTTAGAAGTTGAGATGATGGCAATTCCCAAACCATTAATAACTCTAGGCATTTTGCCTGTATGAGCATATTTTCTAAATCCAGGTTTACTTATTCTTGTTAAATTGGTTATTGCCGGAATTTTTGATTGAGGATGATATTTCAAAGCAATTTTTATGTTACCCTGAACTGAATCATCTTCAAATTTATAATTCAGGATATAACCTTGGTCAAACAAAATTTTAGTAATTTCTTTTTTAATGTTTGATGCCGGTATATCAACAACTCTATGTTTCGCAGATACTGCGTTTCTAAGTCTTGTTAAATAATCTGCTATTGGATCTGTCATTTTT
>CAYRAD010000011.1:0-4881 GCA_964422135.1 uncultured Vicingus sp. | reverse complement strand
AGATACTGCGTTTCTAAGTCTTGTTAAATAATCTGCTATTGGATCTGTCATTTTTTAATCCTTTTTTAAATAATATTTTTTACCAACTTGCTTTTGTAATTCCAGGAATTAGTCCAGCTGATGCCATTTCTCTAAAAGTTACACGTGAAATACCAAATTGTCTGATATAACCTCTTGGTCTTCCAGTTAATTTACATCTGTTGTGCAATCTAACTTTAGAAGAGTTTTTAGGTAATTTTTGCAACGCATCCCAGTCTCCTGCAGCTTTTAATGCAGCTCTTTTTTCTGCATACTGAGCTACCATTCTCTCTCTTTTGCGTTCTCTCGCTTTCATTGATTCTTTAGCCATGATTTTTATTTTTTCTTAAATGGTAAACCAAATTCTGTTAATAATGCCATTCCTTCTTCGTTAGATTGTGCTGATGTTACAATTGTAATATCCATACCACTAACTGTTTTGATTTTATCAATATCAATCTCAGGAAAAATTATTTGTTCTTTAATTCCTAAAGTATAATTACCTTTTCCATCAAATCCTTTAGTTTCGATACCTCTAAAATCTCTGGTTCTTGGTAAAGCCACAGCAACCAATCTGTCTAAAAATTCATACATTCTATCCCCTCTTAAAGTAACTTTTGCTCCAATAGGCATTCCTTTTCTTAATTTGAAGTTAGAAACATCCTTTTTGGAATAAGTTACATTGGCTTTTTGTCCTGTAATTAAAGTCATTTCTTCAACTGCAGATTCAACCAATCTTTTGTCAGAGACAGCAGCACCGACTCCCTGATTCAGGCATATTTTCTGAATTTTTGGAACCTGCATCACAGATGTATATCCAAACTTCTCTTTTAAAGAAGAAACTATTTCTTCTTTGTATTGTTTTTTTAATCTAGGTATATAGCTCATTTTAGATTACCTCCCCTGATTTTTTAGCGTAACGAACTTTATTTCCTTTTTCATCCAATTTTCTTCCTATTCTTGTTGGTTCACCTGATTTTGGATCAATAAGCATTACGTTAGAAACATGAATTGGTGCTTCTACCTTTAAAATTCCTCCATCAGGATTTGCAGCATTAGGTTTAGTGTGTTTTGATATTTGTTTAATATCCTTACCCTCAACTATTACTCTGCTCTTATCAACCAATACTTTTTTAACAACTCCCTGAGCTCCTTTGGATTCTCCGGCAATTACTTTAACAGTATCCCCTTTTTTTATGTGTAATTTAGTCATAACTAAAATTTATCTTTATAGTACTTCAGGAGCTAATGATACAATTTTCATAAACTCTTTTTCACGCAATTCTCTTGCAACAGGCCCAAAAATACGGGTTCCTCTCATTTCTCCTGTATCGTTTAATAATACAGCAGCATTGTCATCAAACCTGATATAAGAACCATCAATTCTTCTAATTTCTTTTTTGGTTCTAACCACTACAGCTTTTGCAACAGAACCTTTTTTAATATTTCCTGAAGGCATCGCTTGTTTTACAGTAACAACAATGGTATCTCCAATTGAAGCGTATCTTTTTTTAGATCCACCCAATACTTTTATACAAAGTACTTCTTTAGCTCCGCTGTTGTCTGCAACTTTTAATCTTGATTCTTGTTGTATCATAATTATTTAGCTCTTTCAATAATTTCAACCAATCTCCAACATTTATTTTTGCTCAATGGTTTCGTTTCCATAATCCTAACAGTGTCGCCAATGTTACAATCATTTTTCTCATCATGAACCATAAATTTAGTTGTCGTTTTTACGAATTTACCATAAATAGGGTGTTTCACTTTTCGCTCAACAGAGATAACAATGGATTTATCCATTTTGTTACTCAGCACTAAACCTATTCTTTCTTTTCTTAAATTTCTATTTTCCATTTCAAGTATATTTATTTTGCTTGAAGCTCTCTTTTTCTTAATTCTGTTTTAAGCCTAGCAACAGTTCTTCGAACCTGTTTAATTTGCATTGGATTCTCTATAGGAGAAACAGCATGACTTAATTTTAGTTTATTAAGTGCATCATTTTGCTCAGCATATTTTTCAGTTAAATCGTCAACTGATAGGTCTTTTATATCAACTTGTTTCATAGTCCTAATTATTTTCCTTCGTAATCTCTTCTTACAATAAATTTAGTTTTAATTGGTAATTTTTGTGCTGCCAACCTTAATGCTTCTTTTGCAGTATTCAAAGGCACACCATCAACTTCAAAAATTATTTTTCCTGGTTTCACAATTGCCACCCACAATTCTGGAGAACCTTTTCCTTTACCCATCCTTACTTCGGCAGGTTTTTTAGTAACCGGTTTGTCAGGAAATACTCTAATCCAAACCTGACCTTCCCTCTTCATATGTCTTGTTACAGCAATCCTCGCAGCTTCAATCTGTCTGGCTGTCATCCAGCATTCTTCCATAGATTTAATCGCAAACGATCCAAATGCAATCTGAGAACCTCTCTGAGCGTTTCCTTTCATACGCCCTTTTTGCATTTTTCTATATTTAGTTCTTTTTGGTTGTAACATTATTACTAATTTTAATCGTCTTAATATTTATTTTCTTCTGTTTCCGCCTCCTGCTCTTTTCCTGCCTGATTTTCTTCCTTTGGATTTTCCTTTTCCTTGTCCTACATTCGGAGATAAATCTCTTTTCCCGTAAACTTCTCCTTTACAAATCCATACTTTTACACCTATCCTACCATAAGTAGTATGAGCCTCTGTTAATGCATATTCAATATCTGCCCGGAATGTATGTAATGGAATTCTTCCTTCTTTATATCCTTCGGTTCTTGCCATTTCAGCTCCGCCTAATCTTCCCGAAACCTGAACTTTAATTCCTTCAGCACCCATCCTCATTGTTGATGCTACAGCCATTTTAGCAGCTCTCCTGAAAGAAATTCGTCCTTCTATCTGTTTAGCTACACTATCAGCAACCAATTTAGCATCCAATTCAGGTCTTTTTATTTCAAAAATGTTAATCTGAACTTCTTTCATTGTAATTTTTTTCAACTCCTCTCTTAGCTTATCAACTTCCTGCCCTCCTTTACCTATAATAATTCCAGGTCTTGAACTGTTAACAGTAATTGTGATTAGTTTTAGCGTTCTTTCTATTATAATTTTAGAAACACTCGCTTTATGCAAACGAGCCATCAAATATTTTCTAATTTTATAATCTTCAACTATTTTTTCAGAATAGTCTTTTCCGCCATACCAGTTAGAGTCCCATCCTTTAATGATTCCCAGCCTGTTTGAAATTGGATTTACTTTTTGTCCCATATCTTAATTTAAACTATCAACAATTAATGTAACATGATTGGATCTTTTTCTTATTCTATGTGCACGTCCTTGTGGAGCCGGTTGAATTCTCTTCAACATTCTTGCACTATCCACTTTAATTTCTTTAACAATCAGGTTATTGTCTTCGGGTCTTTCACCTTCATTTTTTGCTTCCCAATTTGCAATAGCAGATTTTAATAACTTTTCTAATCTTCTAGAAGCATCTTGTGGACTGAACTGTAATATACCTAAGGCTTTATATACTTCTTCTCCTCTAATCATATCAGATACTTTTCTCATTTTTCTTGGAGAAGTCGGACAATTATTGAGTTTAGCAAAGCTCACTGTTTTGTTCGCCTCCTTAATTTGCTCAGCTCTATTTCTTTTTCTAGCACCCATTGTTAACTATTTTATTTTTTTCCTTTATTTTTTTTATCGCTTCCATGACCTCTGTATGTTCTGGTTGGCGAAAATTCACCTAATTTATGTCCCACCATATTTTCTGTTATATAAACAGGAATAAATTTATTTCCATTATGAACGGCAATTGTTAATCCTACAAAATCAGGAGTAATCATTGACGCTCTTGACCAGGTTTTAATTACAGATTTTTTACCAGACTGTTGAGCATGATCAACTTTAGTCTGTAATTTGTAATGTACAAATGGCGGTTTTTTTAACGAACGACTCATATCTTATTTCTTTCTACCTTCAATAATATATTTACTTGAACTTTTCTTTTTAGCTCTTGTTTTGTATCCTTTTGCAGGAATACCATTTCTAGATCTTGGGTGACCTCCGGAATTTTTACCTTCACCACCTCCCATAGGATGATCAACAGGATTCATAACAACCCCTCTTACTCTTGGTCTTCTTCCTAACCATCTGCTTCTACCTGCTTTTCCGGATCTTTCTAACATGTGTTCAGCATTAGATACAGTACCTATTGTTGCTTTACATGTTGCTAAAATCAATCTTGTTTCTCCAGAAGGTAATTTTACAACTGCAAATTTCCCGTCTTTAGCTGTAAGTTGTGCATAAGAACCTGCACTTCTAGCCATCTTAGCTCCTTGTTTTGGTCTCAATTCAATATTATGAATTACTGTACCCAAAGGAATATCTCCCAAAAATAATGTATTACCTACTTCTGGTTCAGCTCCCTTTCCAGATATAATTTCTTGCCCAATCTGTAAACCGTTTGGTGCAATAATATATCTTTTCTCTCCATCTTTATAATTGATAAGAGCTATTCTAGCTGTTCTTCCTGGATCGTATTCAATTGAATTTACAATTCCCGGAATGCCATCTTTTTCTCTTTTGAAATCAACAACACGAGTTTTTTGTTTATGACCGCCACCGATATAGCGCATTGTCATTTTACCTGTATTGTTTCTACCTCCTGATTTACTTCTTCCTTTTACTAAGCTTTTTTCCGGTTTAGTTGAAGTAATTGCATCAAATTCACTTACAATCTTATGTCTTTGCCCAGGTGTAGTGGGTTTTAATTTTCTTGTAGCCATTTTTGTTTGTCTCTTTAGAGGGTTGGAGCCCCCGTATAGTTAATATTAAAATTATATACTGCTATAAAAATCTATCACATCTCCATCGGATACAGT
>CAYRAD010000010.1:0-18078 GCA_964422135.1 uncultured Vicingus sp. | reverse complement strand
AAAATCACTATAACCATCTGCCCCATCATTAGAAGAATTATTAATAGTATTAAAGGTAACATTTGTTATTCCAAACCCGCAACAATAAGATAAAGTATTGGGAGTACATGATGCTGCAACCGGTGTTGGAGCCGATGTATTTACTGTAATGTAATTGTTATAAGTCAGTGTATCACAACCATAAGTGTTACATACGATTAAACTCACATCATAAGTTCCGTTAACAATATATGTATGTATCGGGTTTTGTGTTGTAGAAGTATCTCCATCACCAAAATCCCAATACCAGCTTGTGGGGTTATTAACAGATAAATCGTTAAACCCAATTATACCAGAACAGGTATAGGTTGTTGTGGAGGAGAAATTAGCTGTTGGAGGGGTTGCTGCAGAAGTCCAGTCAAAAATCATGTTGGGTCTCTTTATTGAACTATCCGTTTGAAAGCCTGCAGAGCAAACCGCCGGTCCATCCTGAAAAACATAAATAGAACTCGTAAAAGAAGTTGTGGAATAATATGTTGTAGCATTTTGAGTATATGAAGCATTATTAAAACAGGTTTCTATTACCAGGTTTGAAATACCATCCCAATAAAAAGGTGATGTAAGAACATGTGTGTTTATACCAGCAACCTCTGTATAAGTCTGAGGAGTAAATACGTTAGTCAAACCTGTTTCGAATGTACTTAGTGAAGCAGTAAGTGTATTCTTCATTGAAATGGTAAAATCTACCAAAGGTATTCCATTTGCAGCACCTACATTAAATGAAAGACTATTTATATTTCCGGCTGTCATCCCTGCAGCATTTAATTCCGAGGCAGAAATTAAAAACTGGTGTTTTGCCCCCCAGTACCAGTTACCATATGGTGCAGGATAATCCGTTGGAGTGTTTAATGATGTGCCTGTTCCAATAGTAATGGTAGTAGCATTAACATTTATAAAAAACAGGATTGAAAATAAAAATATTGAAATGAAACGTGCTACTTTCATAATTTGAAATTTTTAGTATTTAACAATTTAAGAAAAGCCAGTAATATTACAAAACATTTCTTTGTTATTTTAACTTGACTATAGTATTCTTAAGATGTTTTTTATCGCTTATTAGTTGCACGTTTTTTACTTTTACAATTAAATAATTTTTTTAATGGCCATAATTAAAACACTTTTAGGGAAAATACCAAAATTTGGGGAAAATTGCTTTTTAAGCGAAACAGCTACCATTATTGGCGATGTAACAATGGGAGATCAGTGCAGTATCTGGTATAATGTGGTGATAAGAGGCGATGTACACTATATTAAAATGGGTAATAAAGTTAATGTACAGGATGGGGTTGTAATACATGCTACTTTTAAAAAATCACCAACCAATATAGGGAATAATGTGTCTATCGGACATAATGCATTGGTACATGGTTGTACAATTAAAGACAATGTGTTGATTGGTATGGGTGCTATTATTATGGATGATGCATTAATTGAAAGTAATTCCATAATTGCTGCCGGAGCAATTGTTACCAAAGGCACACATGTGGAAAGTGGTTGTGTTTTTGCCGGAGCTCCCGCAAAAAAACTGAAAGAAGTTGGAACTGATCTTTTAGAAGGTGAAATTAACCGAATAGCAGATAGTTATGTAATGTATGCTGAATGGTATAAAGAAAGTAAATAATCCTTCTAAAACCTCTATCAAATTAAAGGAAATGATAAAATAAAAATACTAATTTTTTACCCTTAACTTTGCATAAAATATTGAATTATGCATTTTATTGGAACAGAAAATTACATTGCCTCAAGAGATTTATCCATTGCTGTTAATGCTGCAATTCAACTCGAAAAACCTTTATTAATTAAAGGCGAACCTGGAACCGGAAAAACACTTCTGGCATTTGAAATAGCAAAAGCATTAAACAAAAAACTCTTTACCTGGCATATTAAATCTACTACCACAGCACAACAAGGATTATATGAATATGATGCAGTATCAAGATTAAGAGATTCGCAATTGGGTGATGAAAGAATAAATGACATTTCTAACTACATTATTAAGGGGCAATTATGGGAAGCCTTCGAGGCTGAAGAACAAGTGGTTTTACTGATAGATGAAATAGATAAAGCCGATATTGAATTTCCAAACGATTTATTATTGGAATTGGATAAAATGGAGTTTTATTGTTATGAGATAAAAACAACCGTTAGGGCTAAATTCAGGCCAATAATCATTATCACTTCCAATAACGAAAAAGAATTACCCGATGCTTTTTTAAGAAGATGCTTTTTTCATTACATCAGCTTTCCTGACAGGGAAACATTGAAAGAAATCATAAATGTGCATTATGATAATCTGGAGGAAGAATTAGTACAGCGAGCCATGGACATCTTTTATCAATTAAGAGACAACAAAGGAATAAAAAAGAAACCCTCTACCAGTGAGATTATTGATTGGTTAAAATTGCTCATGGTTGGAAAAATAACAACTCAGGAGTTAGATGAAGTAAAAAACAGGGAAAAAATACCTCCTTATTTAGGGGCATTACTGAAAAATGAAAATGACAAAGAAGTTATAGTTAGGAGGTATTGACTTGTAAAGTATAAAAAAGTGTTTATAGACTTTTTCCTCATATTAAAGAACAATAAAATTCCGGTAAGTATTGGTGAATATTTGTCGTTGCTGGAGGCGTTAGACAAAGGGGTGGTCCAATATAAGGTTGATGATTTTTATTTTCTTTCTCGTTCCATTTTGGTAAAAAGTGAGGAGCATCTAGATTTATACGACCAATTATTTGGTGCTTACTTTAAAGGAATAGAAACCATCAACTCTGAAGATTTTTTAAGTATTCCTGAAGAATGGTTAAGAAAAAACACGGTAAGATTAATGTCATCCGAAGATATGGAAAAGATAAAAGCCATGGGGGGGCTGGATAAATTGCTTGAACGCATCAAGGAATTATTAAAAGAACAAAAAGAAAGGCACGAAGGAGGTGGAAAATGGATTGGCACTGGCGGAACTTCTCCTTTTGGTGCTTACGGATACAATCCCGAAGGAATAAGAATTGGACAGGACGAAAGCCGGCATAGAAGAGCTGTAAAAGTTTGGGATAAAAGAACATTCAAGAATTTACGTGATGATGTGGAGTTAGAAATCCGTAACATGAAATTAGCCTTAAAACGTTTGAGAATTCTTTCGCGTGAAGGATTAGCTGAAGAAATAGACCTGGATAAAACCATCAAAAACACATCAAAGAATGGGGGAGTGCTAGAAATTGAAATGGTTCCTCAAAAAAAGAATACGGTTAAAGTATTATTGCTGCTGGATATAGGTGGTTCCATGGATGACCACATTGAACTTTGTTCACAATTATTCTCTGCTGCAAAATTTGAATTTAAACACTTGGAATTCTTTTATTTTCACAATTGTTTGTACGAGTTTGTATGGAAAAATAACATCAGGAGATGGGATGAAAGAATAAGTACCTATGATGTATTGAATACTTTTAATGCTGATTATAAAGTTATTATGGTGGGGGATGCATCCATGTCTCCTTACGAAATTATGTTCAAACAGGGAGCAGTTGAACATTATAATGATGAACCCGGAAAAGTTTGGCTGGAAAGGTTAAAAAAACAGTTTAAAGATGTAGTATGGTTAAATCCTGTTCCCGAAAATGAATGGAATTATGTCCAGTCCATTGAAATGATCAAGAACATTATGGAAAACAAAATGTTCCCATTAACCATAAAAGGTATTGAAAATGCTATTTTGGCACTAAAAAACACCAAATTGGTTTACAAATAAATGCAAGCAAATTAGTGAGAAAAGCTTATTAATCAAGTTATAGTTTATCTGATGATATTAACAGACCCATAATTTTCATGAATAATTGTTGTTGCCTCTTCTTTAACAGTTATTTTCCAAATATAAGTTCCAACTTCAACAATTCCGCCTTTATAAGAACCATCCCATCCTTTTTCAATATTAGTAGATTCAAAAATTAGTTCGCCCCACCTGTTAAATATTTTCATGTTAAAAGAAGCTATATCTATTCCATCTCCATAAGCTCTGAAATAATCATTTATACCATTTTTATCAAAAGGCGAAAATGAGCTTGGAACATAAAACAAATATAAACCATCAATTACAACTTCCCTCGAAAGAGAATCTTCACATCCATATTGATTTTCAACATAAAGTGTTACCGGATATGTTCCTGCCTCGTCACTCGGAAATTCAACGGTTGGGCTTTCTTCCGAAGAAGTACTTGGATTTCCTAATGTAAAAATCCATGAGTAAGTAGGATTTACAGCATTAGTGTGATTTGTAAAAGTAATAAACGGATCGGTATAATCCGTAGGTTGAGGATTCATCGAGAAATCTACATACGGACGAGGATAAGCAAATGCCGCATCTGCATAGGTTGTATCTAAAGTACATCCAGTTGTATTGGTAACTGTTAATGTAATATCATACTCTCCAGGACTATTGTACGTATGAGAAGCCAATAAAATATTTGTTCCAAATGCAGAGCCATCACCCCAATCCCATTGCACGGTGTTTACATCTCCCGGTGGAGTTGTATTGTTAACGGTAATTGTTATTGGATAACATCCAAAATTATCGCTTACGTTAAAACTTGGAGTAGGTAATGGCGACCAGTAAATAGTATAGTAAACTGTTACAGATGGAGTTGTACAATTATCATTAATTACACAGCTATATGTTTCCGTACTTGAAGTTGGAGTAACTGTAACGACAAGCCCATTGCCTACCGGGTTTCCTCCTCCATCGTACCAATTATAAGTATATGGACTTATACCTCCAGTTGTTGGATTAACAGTTAACGTTGTAGATTCATTTGGACAAATAGTATCTCTGCTCGCTGTTATCGTTGGCTCAGATAATGAGTCAAGGAAATCGACAAATACTGTTTGAACCTGAGATTGGCAGCCAACAGCGTCTTGAGCATACACTGAATAAGTAGTTGTATCGGTTGGATTAACCACATAATTATTTCCGGTGTAAGCACCATTATCCCAAATCAAATCTATAGGAGCAGTACCGCCTGAACCTGTTCCATATAGTGTAGCCGAACCATCTATACAAATAGTAGTATCGAGTGCTACATTGCTTAACAATATTTGGCTCGATTCATTAATAGTAACTATCGTGTCCCATGAACATCCGGAACTATCTAAAATCTCAATAAAATAATCTCCTGAACCAATATTGATAAGAGAATCTACATTTAGTCCCTGCGAACTTTGTAATAAAGTTGTTCCCAAACTGTCATAAAAATTAATCTCATATCCTCCTGCGGCAGCTGCAGTAACCACTATACCCCCGTCTGTATAACCATTACAGGTAATATCAGTTGTAGATACTGTTGGGTTTAATGGATTGTTTATGGTAACAACAATAGAATCAGTATCAAAACATCCTCCCAAAGTATCTGTAACAGTTACCGTATAAGTAGTAGTCTGAATAGGAAATAAATATGGATTCTGAACTGTAGGATCAGAAATATTTGTAGTTGGTGACCAATCAAAAGAATAAATATTAGGATCGGGAGTGGTTGGACAAGTTGTAAATCTTGTTACAGGTCTGTTTGTAGATGTTGCAGAAGCAGTTGCATTTGTACAAGCCACTGTTCCATCTGAATAAAAATATGAGCTAGAATTAAAGGTAGTAGTAGTCCATGGTGTTATACAACTATTAGAATATGTGCTAGGTGCTAGCCAATCCCAACAAACTTCAACTACTAAATTAGAAATACCATCCCACTCATATGCAGTATTAAAAGTGTGGACATTCCATCCTAAAACAACAGGGTAATCAACAGGATTATATACGGTGGTTAGTCCTGTTTCCCACGTTGTTGTCAAAGCAGAACTTGAAGTACATCCCATACTAATAGTGAAATTATTATATAGTCCATTATTTCCTCCTGCAGATTGGAGTTGAGTAATTTCCCATGCTATCTCTGTTATTTTACCCCCAAAAATACCAAGGGCATTTAATTCTGCTGCAGTATATAAAAACTGATGTTTGGCATTAGAATACCAGTTTCCATAAATAGCAGGCCAAGTAGTAGTTGTGTTTGCTCCTGTAGCTGTACCAACAGTTGAAGTTGTAGAAGCTCCAGAACAAGCAGTACTTGGACTAGGTCCACAACTTGATGGAATACCACCGCCCAAATCAAGATTAATGGCAACACTATCCATGCAACCAATTGTTGTATCACTATTAATAATATTAATGTTTGGAGCATATCCGGCTGAAACATTAACATAAAAAGTATCCTCTTTTATACAACCACCGCCATTATCAACAGTTACTATTATCGTATTAATTCCTGATGAGGTAAAGGTTGCTGTTGGGTTTGCAACAGCAGCATTACTCATTATTCCTGTAGGGGACCATGAATAATTATAAACACCCGGATTACTGGGGGTTACGTTAAAATCTACCGTTTCTCCCAAACAAACAGTAGAATCACTTTGTGTTGAGGTTAATGAATAATCAGGCACAACTGTAATGGTTTGGGTTCTGTCAACAGAACATGCTCCGGAAGTTAGGGTAACTGTATAAGCAGTAGTTGTCATTGGTGTCGCAATCGGATCCTGAATGTTTGTAAAATTTAAGCCTGCAGCCGGTGTCCAGTCAAAGCTATAACTACTTAAAGTAGGTCCACAGTTAGCGGTTCCTGTAAACACCGTACTTCCATCAATCCAACCTACCATTCCCCCTTGGGCAACAGTATATTGAGTAGTTCCTGTACCATCGATTAAATTAAATGAGGATTCACTTTGATAAGAACCTGTATTATATACAAGTGTAATTGTACTTCCATTGGTAATGGGAAAAATTACGGTATTCCAATCACCAGAGTTATCTGTTGACAAAACAGTGTATGTTCCAACTAATACACCATCTTCATAAACATCAATACTTTGATTATTCCAACCATCTCCAAAACTATCAAACATTTCTAAAGTATAATCACAAGTAGATTCAACCCCAAATTGTAATGCATCTCCCTGACAAATTGTAGTATCACCAGGTACCAATGCTAAAACTGGTGGAGGGTTAACCGTTACTGTTGCAGAATCCTGTTTAACACACCCAAACGGAGATGTTACAGTAGCCGTATAGGTTGTGGTTTGAGTTGGGCTGGCAACAGGAGATAAAATACCCGCACTGTTTAATGTCGCTGCGTTATCCCATAAAACAGTATAACCACCAGTAAATGGTACTAAATCAACTCCTAATTGAGCAGTCAAATAGTCACATAAAGTAGTATCTCCATAAGCAGTCACAGTAAAGTCAGGCACATAATTGACGACAACCGTGTCCTGGTTTACACAAGCCGCAGCTAAGCTACTTGTTACCACATACTCGGTGGTTTGAGTTGGGCTCGCTATAGGATTGTAGCATGGATTACAAGAAAAATTCGTTCCTACAATAATTGGATCACCTGAAATTGCAGTCCAGGTATAACCTGCACCACCGGTTGCTATAAGTTGAACCGATTGATTTCCGCAAATGATTTGATCAGGGCCTGCATAGGGTTGGTCATAAATTGTTATATCATAAGTAAAAGTTTGTGTTCCGGAAATAGGACATGCATCGTCACTAAGAATAAGAGCAAAAACATTTAATCCTGAATCTAATGGAGTTGGAGACCAACAAAAAGTGGCTATCGGGTTAGGCGTGCCATTATTCGTAACATTAAAGGTTGCTCCCGGAATAGCACTTGCAACATTTGAATTAACAGTGATGTTGTCTCCATTTGGGTCAGACATAGTAATTTCAAAACATACGTCATCATTAGGACACATAATGATGGAATTATCATCAATTTGATTAACGGTTGGTCCTTGCTGGGTTATAGTCATACCCCCTGAACCACCACATGCCGCAGCTACACCTGTTGTTGGATTTTGATTGGTACAACTGGGATCAATGACTATCTGCATCTCCCTGATTTGAGTGCCTATGAGTACACCATTTCTATATTCCTGAATCAAAATTGACACAACAACAATTTGTCCTTGTGATGGGGTAAAACACATTTCACCGGTTTGTGGATTGAGGTTAACACCACTAGTAGTAATAATGGGTTGAAGCATAGAATAACCTGCCATATAAGCAATAGGCGAACCTGCAGCAGACAATGGCTGGGTTAATGAATAGTATAAAGAATCACCATCAACATCCGTAGCGGCATGGCTATATATTGCCAGATTATTTGCACATAAATAAGGTGTAGGTAAATTAAAAAATAAAGGAGAATTATTATTGGCTCCAATAATATTGTTTAAGGTATTTTCAATGTAAATATTATTTACATCCGGATTTACCAGATTTGTAATGTTGGCATTTCTCGATCCATTGGTCCATGACATTACCCAATCGGAACATGGAGGTAATGTTACTATTCCTTGAAAAACATAGGCTTCGGTACCCGGATTAGAGCCTCCGTTGCATGTGGTTAAAGCTGAAGGACAAACCTGTGATACTTCACTTGTCTGAATATAAGGAATTGAAAACGTGAAATTTTGCCCGCATGATGCAGATATAAACGATAGTGTTTGAGTTGTACTAACTGTTATACCAGAACAATCCCTATAAACAGTTAAAGTTACTTCATAATCATTACCACTAACATGAGTATAGGTAATATCTGCTCCCATTAAATGCGAGGCAAACGAACTTGTTAATCCTGCAAAAAATAATCCGATTATTAATAAAATCTTTTTCATACTAAAGTTAAAATAATTCAAATCTGATGTAATTCCTCATAATTAGACGCAAATTTATTCAATAGGTTGCCTAAAATTGGCAGGCTCATATTAATTTGACAGAATATAATTTTTACATCTTGCGATAATTTTTAGTTTTTAAAATATTATTTTTTGTTTACTTTCTTTTTAAAAATATAATTAGAAATATTTTCTATTGTCAGAATTAAAATAATTACTATTTAAGTATTGTAATTGCTCCTTTATATATTATAGGATCACCTTTAGGCATATAAACATTAAGAATAAAATAATAGGTTCCTACATTTAATTTATCCGCAGCCCAATCATTTTTATAATTCTCGGTTTCAAAAACTTTATTTCCCCATCGGTTATATACTTCTAGATGATTTTCATAATACTCTAAGTTGGTAAAAACTAAATAATCGTTACTTCCATCACCATTCCCCGGAGTAAATACATTTGGGATAACAATATCTGATACAATTAAATAATCCTCTGTATAACTATTAATACATCCATAAATGTTACTTATAGTTAAAGTAACAGGATAAGTACCCTGTAAGTCATAAATATGAATGATGTTTTGACTACTGTCAGTTACTCCATCACCAAAATCCCAAAACCATGATATTGCACCTGAAGAATTATCGGTAAAAGTAACATCAATTCCAGGTTGTCCATTAGGAAGAGGGTCTATTAAAAAATCAGCTGATGGAACCGGATTTAATGGGATTGAAGCTGAAGCTGTTTCAGAACAACCATACATGTCAGTAACCGTTACATCAACAGTGCCTGAAGCTGAAGTAGAAATGGTCGTATCTCCGTTACTCCATAAATAGGATGAAAATGTAGGAGAGACAGAAACAATATCAGATTCTCCGGGGCATATGGTATCAACACCAATAATTGTTGGTTGAGGAATTGATGTGTTCACTGTAACGGTATCAGAACCGGGACAGTTTGTATTAGGGTCTTCTACATTAACTATTACCATACCTGCACTTGCATCAAATGTCGTATCTGTACTATTGCCCGGTATCCACTCTACTGAGTTCCATCCACTTCCAACAGATAAAGTTGTTGTTGATCCCTGACAAGCAAATAAACTACCCATTATATCAGGAGCTGCAGCCGGCAACAATTCTACTGTATCCATAGCAACTCCCTGACAAGTTGAGACAGTTGGATCAGTAACTACTACGGTAATTGGCCCCACTCCCGCATAGATAGCTGTATCAGAACTGTTTCCTGGCAACCATTGTATTGAATTCCACCCACCACCAACAGATAAATAAGTACTATCGCCCAAACAGGCAGCAAGAACACCTGAAATAACAGGCATTGGAGCAGGAATTTCAGTAACTTCGATAGTGTCAGACCATATAGAGCAACCACTAACAGCATCATAAGCAACTACGGCATAATTTCCCGGTTGAGTTAATCCGGCTGTTTGTCCAATTGCCACTGGAGGATCCCATGTGTAGGCATAAGATGTAGGTCCAGCTGCAGTAACAAAAACCGTACTTCCCGCACAAAATGCTGTATCGTTTAAAATTGGTTTGGTCATGTACATTATTGTTACTTCAGATGTGTCAGTATGTCCGGTACACCCGTTTACGTTCACTTCCACTACAAATTTTCCGGAATCTACATCTATCGTCTGAATGGTATCACCGGTTGGGTACCAATTGTACGAATATCCTGAACCGGCTGTTGCCGTTAAAGTAACTGTTTCTCCAGGGCAATTTATAAGGTCGCCTGTAATTGCAATTGCAGGAAATGTGGTTACACTTATTGTTGCAGTATCTGTTTTCACGCAGCCATACGGACTTGTAATGGTTAAAATATAATCTGTAGATGAACTTGGAGATGCTATTGGATTAGCAATAGAAGGATCATCTAATGAACCGGAATTATCCCAGGAATAAGTATAACCTACAGAATCCGGACTGGCATTTAATTGAACAGGGACTAAGGTTCCACCAAAAACACATACTGATGTATCAAAAGGTGTTATATCAGGATCATAATCAGGTACCCTAAAGACCGTAATCGTATCTGTATTTACACAAGCTGCCCCAAGTGAACTTGATAATAAATAAGTTGTGGTAATTGCCGGATTTGCCACCGGATTGTCACAAGAATCACAAGAAAAATTAACCCCTACATTCATCGGATCTCCTGAAATAACACTCCAAACATAACCACCACCGCCAAGGGCCTGTAATTGTGCAGTTTGGTCTCCACAAATTGTCTGGTCAGGACCTGCATAAGGTTGATCATAAACAGTAATGTCATAGATAAAAGTTTGTGTTCCGATGATAGGGCAATTATCATCCTTGAGTATAATAGCAAATACATTAAGCCCCGAATCTAAAGGTGTTGGCACCCAACAAAAAGTAGCACTTGGATTGGTGGTTCCATTATTTGATATAGTAAATGAGGCTGTTGGTATAGCGGTTGCAACATTTGAAGTAACTGTAATATTATCAGCATCAGGATCTGACATGCTAATCTCAAAACAAAGAGAATCATTCGGACACATAACAATCGAATTATTATCAATTTGAGATACCGTTGGTCCTTGCTGCGTAATCGTCATGCCTCCTGAACCCCCACACGTAGCTGTTACGCCTGTTGTTGGATTACTATTATTACTACAATTGTCCACCACTACCTGCATTTCCCTAATTTGTGTTCCTATTAACACACCATTCCTGTATTCCTGAATTAGTATAGATATCACAACTATTTGTGCTTGTGCGGGAGTAAAACACATTTCACCGGTTTCCTGATTTAAATTCATTCCGGAAGTAGTTATCATGGGGTCAAGCAATGTGTACCCTGCTGCAAACGCTATAGGATTCCCTGCGGATGATAAAGGTTGTGTAAATGAATAATAAAGCGAATCACCATCTACATCAGTAGCTCCATGGCTGTATATAGCTAAATTATTATAGCACAAATATGGAGTTGGCAAATTAAAATACTGGGGAGAATTATTATTGACCCCAATTATATTATTCAATGTGTTTTCTATGTAGATATTCTCAAAACTTGGGTTCACTAAGTTAGTTATTGCAGCATTTCTTGCAGCCTTTGTCCACGACATCACCCAATCAGAACATGGAGGAAGAGATACAATCCCTCTAAATACATTCGCTTCTGTACCTGGAGCACTACCTCCATTACAAGTTGTTACCGCTGTTGGGCATACCTGAGATACTTCGGTAGTTTGAATGAATGGAATGGAATAGGAAAAATTTTGACCACATGATGAAGATTGAAAATGTACAGTTTGGGATGTACTAACAGATATGCCATAGCAATCACCATATACTGTTAAGGTAATTTCGTAATTGTTCCCGCCAACATACGTATAAGTAATATCTCCACCCATTAAATGTGAAGCAAATGAATTTGATAAACAAGCTAAAGTTGTTATAAGTGTTAAAATTAATTTTTTCATACTTTTTTTATTGATACAAAGCTATATATAAAATATTCTTTAAAGACTCAAAAGTAATTAAAATGGTTGCACTTTATTGGAAAGCCAAACCATTAAAACACAAATAATAAACTTAAAATAGTATTAAAAAATGTTATGATAAAATATTATACTGCAAAAATTTAAATCGGTAACTTAAAATTATTAGAATATAAATTCTTAACAAATTTATACGTTTTTAAACAAATGTTTAAAATTATATACATTTGAAATAGTCAAACGGTTCCAAACAGTCATTGCACTGGTAAAATGCTTTACAAGCTGTTGATCCAAATTGACTTTTTAGATAGGTATTTTTTGATTTACACCTTGGACAAGCTACAACTTTAGTCCCTGATTCAAACAAAACTCCTTTGTCTTCTGTTCCTTTAATAGGGGGTGCTATTCCGTAATTCTGTAGTTTTTCTCTGGCTTCTTCACTCATCCAGTCTGTAGTCCATGCAGGTGAATAAACTAATTTTATCTCTACTTTATCAATACCTTTATGATTAAGTTTTTTGATGATTTCTTCCTCAAAAAGTTTCATGGCAGGACAACCGGTGTATGTTGGAGTAATGATTACTGTTACTTTATCATCAATAAGGTCAACAGCTCTAACGACTCCAAGTTCTGTTATGGTTATAACAGTAATTTCGGGATCGGGAATTTCAGATAGAAATTCCCAAATTTGTTCCTTTGTATATTGAGATGTGTAGTTCATCTTTTATCTACACTGATTCGGTGTTACCATTGAGCATCCGGATAAGCTCTTTGTAAAAACTGCATTTCGGCAATTAAGTGTCCCAAATATTCAGAATGAACAGCATTTAATCTACCAGTATGCATATAACCATCCTCAGGCTTGCTAAGTGTTGCTCTTTCCAGAACCTTATCAATAGTTTTATTCCAATCTTTTTTTATTTCATTCAAATTACAAGCAATTCCTTCTTTTATTAAGGTTTCATCAACTTCATTCATTTCAAAAAGATCTCCTGTATATTCCCACAATTCATTTAACGAATTCTGAACTTTTTCATGGCTTTCCTCAGTACCATCTCCTAAACGCACTAACCACTCTGAACTATGTCTTAAATGATAGGTAACTTCTTTAAGAGACTTTGCCGCATGAGCAGCAATCATCTCATCTTTATTGGTTTTTAAATTCTGATATAAGTGATAAAAAAAGGCATCATGCAAGAAATTCCTTACGATAGTATCCCCAAAATGCCCATTGGGTCTTTCTGTTAATAATACATTATAATATTCCCTCTCTTCTCTTTTATAAGCCAAATCATCTTCTGTTCTTCCTTTTCCTTCAATTTCTCCGGCATAAGTGAGCATCGTTCTTGCCTGGCCAATTAAATCTAACGCAAGATTGGTCATAGCAATATCCTCTTCTAATATTGGTCCGTTACTACACCATTCTGACATTCTTTGTCCAAGAATCAAACTTGAATCACCCAAACGCAAACAATAATTAAAAAGAGCTTCTTCTTTTGTCATAATTATATTTTTAAATATGTTTAGCACCTTCAGGCATTACATAATGGGTAGGATGGCGGTAAATTTTATCATCAGAAGGATCAAAAAACGACTCATTTTCATCAGGCATTGATGAAACAATTGCATTTAACGGAACCACCCAAATACAGGTTCCTTCATTTCTTCTGGTATAAAGATCTCTTGCATTTTGTAATGCCATTTCTTTGTCAGTTGCATGAACGCTTCCGGCATGTTTATGAGGTAAGCCCGGTTTACTCTGAATAAATACTTCCCAAACGTCTCCCTGATTTTCTTTGTTACTCATTATATTTTAATTTTATAAAAGTTCTGTTTTTCAATAATTACCTTATCTATGCAGTTGCATATTTTTGTTTTTGTTTGTCTGCAAATGCTTGTGCGGCTTCTCTCACCCATGCTCCATTTTTATGTGCATTAATATGGTGAGACAATCGCTGCTTATTACACGGTCCATTCCCTTTTACATTTTGCCAAAATTCATCCCAATCTATTTTGCCAAAATCGTAATGTCCTCTTTCTTCATTCCATTTCAGATTTTTATCCGGAATTGTTAATCCGATAACCTCAGCTTGTTGTACTGTTTTGTCAATAAATTTTTGACGAAGTTCATCATTGGTTTCCCTTTTAATTTTCCACTTTACGGCATTTCCTGTGTTAGCAGATTCAGCGTCATGAGGGCCAAACATCATTAATGATGGCCACCAAAACCTATTCAATGCATCCTGAGCCATGGCTTTTTGTTGAGGTGTTCCTTTCGCCATTTTTGCTATAATTTCATAACCCTGCCGTTGATGAAAGCTTTCTTCCTTACAAATTCTAACCATTGCTCTTGAGTATGGGCCGTATGAAGTTCTTTGTAAAGAAACCTGATTCACGATTGCAGCACCATCTACTAACCAGCCAACAGCACCCACATCTGCCCAGGTTAGCGTAGGATAATTAAAAATGCTTGAATATTTGGCTTTTCCACTTTGCAATTCTTCAATAAATTCATCCCTGCTTTTCCCTAAAGTTTCTCCGGCAGAATATAAATACTGTCCATGTCCGGCTTCGTCCTGAATTTTGGCCAATAAAACCACTTTAGATCTTAAACTTGGTGCTCTGCTAATCCAGTTTCCTTCGGGTTGCATACCTATAACTTCAGAATGTGCATGCTGAGAAATTTGACGTTGCAAATGCTTTCGATAATCTTCAGGCATCCAGTCTTTAGGCTCAATTTTAATTTCAGCATCAATCTTTGCCTGAAACTGCTCTAATCTTTTTGTGTCTTCCATTTAGCAAAATTGTCTTTAGTTCACAAGTTTACCAAATTAGGATGTTTTTTAACATAAATTATTATGATTTTTTCTCTGCTGTTAATTTTTATAAAAACAACAATTTATTTGTTACATATAAATTTAACAATAAATAATACTTTTGCTTTTTTATAAATTAGTATGAGCCATTTTAAAAAACTTAGTGTAAAAGACATCAGGGAAGAAACAATAAATACTGTTTCTATTTCATTTGAGATTCCCACAGAAGAAAAATCAACATTTAATTATCAGGCAGGTCAATACATTACCATAAGAAAAGAACTAGATGGAGAAGATGTTAGAAGATCTTATTCATTATGTAGTGCCCCTTATGAAAATGATTTTAGAATCGGTGTGAAAAAAATGAAAAATGGGAAAATGTCTTCCTATTTAAATGAAGTATTAAAAGCCGGAGATGCAATAGAAGTATTACCCCCTGCCGGAAATTTTATAATAAATGACTTAACTGCCAATTTTGTTGGGTTTGCTGCAGGAAGTGGAATAACACCACTTCTATCTATGATAAAATCGACATTAAATGCTAACGGTAGGTTCACTTTATATTACGGAAATAAAACGTTGGATGATGTGATATTTAAAAAAGAATTAGATAATTTGACTAAGCAATATCCCGAACATTTTAAAACCCATTACCTATATAGTAGAGAAAAAACAGGAAATGTATTGACAGAAGGAAGGATTAATAATGAGAAATGTAAATTATTGGTAAAAGAAAATCTTGAATTATTAAAAGCTGACGGATTTTATTTGTGTGGTCCTGAAGAAATGATAAAAGATGTTGAAGCTACTTTAAAAGAATTTGGAGTAAATGAAAACAAGATTCATTTTGAAATTTTTGTCACACCAACAACTAACAATGAATCTAATCCTAAAAAACAATCTGATTTTACAGGAGAAAGTCATGTTACAGTAATTATGGATGGAGATGAATTTGAGTTTGAATTAATAAGTGATGGAGATTCGGTATTGGATGCTGCTATTGAGGCTGGAGTGGATGCTCCATTTTCTTGTAAAGGAGCCGTATGTTGTACGTGTAAAGCACAAATTATTGAAGGAAAGGCAATAATGAAATTAAATTATTCATTATCAGATGAAGAAGTGGAGGAGGGATACATTTTAACTTGTCAATCTCATCCCGCATCAGAAACTTTAGTTGTAGATTATGATGTAACTTAATGTTATTAAAATAAGTGTGTTGAAAAGGTCTGGCATTACCAGGCCTTTTTTGATGCCACAAAAAGTAAATTTGGTAAGATTACTTTTATTAGATGACTGGAAATTTTAAATACGCTCACTTTTATCTTTACCTTTCTTTAGCTTTAATTTCATGCAATCCTCAAAAAAAGGAATTAAAAAAAGAAAGAGCAGATAGCAAAATAATTCAAAATAAATATGCTGAATTACTCGGGGTTCCAAAATCTGAAATTAAAAATGTAAGATTATATTCTTTTGTGGAAAATTGGACTGGAACTCCATATAAATATGGTGGAATGACTAAACATGGTGTTGATTGTTCCGGTTTTTGTAATGTCTTATATATAGAAGTTTACCATAAAAAGTTACCGCGAACAACAAGAGATTTGGCAAAACAATTAAACAAGGTAAAGAAATCTAAATTACAAGAAGGTAATTTGGTTTTTTTTAATATCAAAGGGAAAAAGAATTCTCATGTTGGCGTATATTTAAAAAACAATCGATTTGTACATGCAAGTACCAGTAAGGGTGTAATTATCTCTAGTCTTGAAAATCCTTATTATAAAAAAGCTTTTAACAAAGGAGGAAAGCTATAATGAACATATTAGTGACAGGTGCAAGCAAAGGAATAGGCTATGAACTGGTTAAGAAATTTGCTGCTAATACAAACAATAATATTGTTGCATTATCTAGCAACATAAATTTGCTCCAGGAATTAAAAACAACATGTAACAATGATTACCTAAACGATATCCATATTTATTCGATAGATTTTTTAGCTGACTCGTTTAAGATTGACATTCAAAATATATTTGCTAATCACCAACATCATTTTGACATAATTATAAATAATGCAGGCTTATTGATTAATAAACCTTTTGAAGAAATTACGAATATTGATGAACAAAATATTTTTCAGGTCAATTTCTTTGCTCCGGTATATATTATTCAAAAAGTGATTCCCGTGCTCGACAAAGACAAAATAACCCACATTATTAATATAGGTAGTATGGGAGGTTTTCAGGGAAGTTCAAAATTTCCGGGTTTGTCGATTTACAGTTCATCTAAGGCAGCATTGGCTAATTTAACAGAATGTTTAGCAGAAGAATACAAAGACAAGAATATTAAAATAAATTGTTTGGCATTAGGTTCAGTGCAAACCGAAATGTTAAACAAAGCCTTCCCCAAGTATAAAGCAGAAGTTACTTCAAGAGAAATGGCTGAATATATTCATGATTTTAGCATAAACGGAGTACAATATTTCAATGGAAAAATAATTCCTGTTTCTAAAAACACCCCATAAGAGAGTTATGATTAAAATTTATAGGAATCATATTTAAACTAATATTCCACAAAAATACTAAAGGAAAGATCAGAATTAGCTCCTGCAGATTCCATATAAATTGAACGAACCCAATCTGGAATGGAAATTCGTTTGTTTAATCCATTTCTGTTTAAAAAGTTTTTTACTTCTTTACCAGAATCGGATTTAAAATTTAAGAAAGTTTCGACAGGTGAATCAAGGTTACTTTTAATAAACAAATAAGGATTATTAGATTGCATACTGAAATGACATACCTCAGATTTTGGTTGTTCTCTGGATATTTTAACATCTATAACTTCCATGTTGTGTTGTTGGATAAAATATAGATGCTATACGTTAGCAAAAAACAGGAAGTTGCATTTTAATCAATTAGTTTTTCACCATTTATTAACAATTGGCTTACATCGAACTCAGGTTTACAGGTTATTCTGATATAGATGCAGTGATAGATGCAGTTAACAAAGGACAGATTTATAAATACATTT
>CAYRAD010000009.1:0-18567 GCA_964422135.1 uncultured Vicingus sp. | reverse complement strand
CCAGAAAAATCGAAATTTGATATGTTGTCATTTTCTCCCATATTTTTATGCCATGACTTTGGCATCCACAATATGCTCTATAAAGGTTTCAATTTTTGTGATGCTCTGACCTTCAGAATAAAAACGTAAATCACATAAATCTCCTTCAATAGTTAATGTTGGAATACCTAAAGCTTTTGTAATTCTTTTTGGCATTCCAAAATTGGAGTTAGAATTATTGAAACATGTTTTAGCATCGTGGAAGATGATTCCATCAATCCTGAAATCTTTCACCAATTGAATGAGCAATTTTTCTTTTGCTTCTTCACTTCTATTAATAAAAATTTCGGTGTAAGCTTTCGCTGAAGATTCAAACGGTTCTTTCGGATCAAAAGCATCGAAAACCCAGCTGTTACAATAAGTAGAAGCAACAACTGCAGCACTATTTTGCAAGAATAATTCAGACATTGGTCTTAACTTACCCCAGATAGGCATTCCATCCCAATAAATTCTACATTTCTCGTCCTCAATAAATCCGATACCTTTTTCAATATTTTCTTTTAATTCAGCCAAAAGTGTTCCGTAATAATCTTTTGCAGCTTGAGTTCCTCGAAGCACAACAATTGGCCCCATGTGGATTGTTGCATCAAAAAAGCTGATTGGTGATGGCGATTGTCTGGCTGTCCATAAAACTTCTTTCCATAAATCTGTTGCTTCTTTACTCAATCTGATGGTTTCTCTAAATTTTTCTATATCAAACTTTTGCCCGCTTGTCTCTTCGCAAATAGGAATCATGCCCTTAAATTGTGCTGCAACATCTTCAATATCGCCTTGAGTTACTTCATCAACATGTCGAGGAGGTCTAATTCCATATATTGGACAATTTAATTCTCTGGCAAAGTAGGTGAACCAATCTTGAACCTCACGACATTGATTGGTATTAAAAACAATTAAATCTGGTTTTGGAGGACCTTCTAATCCATAATGTTCTTGTAATGGAGTAGATTTTTTCATGTATGATCCAACGTCAGCTGTTAAATAAGAGCAAATATTATTGGAATATCCAAGTTTTGTAGCCTCCGGAATAAAATCATTAGCTGTTCGGGTCGCTCCCAGCAATGCTCCATGATTTTCAGGAAAATGCACTTCAAATCCAAATGAGCGCAACAATTCTGCCGGCCCAACACTGGTACACCAAGCAATTTTTTTCTTAGTATCCTTAAAACCAAGAAAATAATCTCCCATGATTTTCTTCATCAATTTTGTGGTTTCAATTTTGTACGGTTTTTTTTCTTGTTCCATGCTTATTAATTTGGTAATTTGAAGATTAGATAGTTTGAAGTTATATTAAAAAAATCCTTCAATTTCCAATTTTTCAAATTGATTAAATTTTATATTTTTATTCTGGCATCAACAACAAAAACACTGTCTTCGAATGCCATTATCGGATTTAAGTCCATTTCTTTTATTACTGCAAAATCGCTCACCAATTGTGATAAGCGTTGCAGAATGTCTGTTACACTATTTTTATCTATTCCTTTCTCTCCCCTAACGCCATCTAACAACTTTGACGCTTTTATTGAAGAGAGCATTTCATTCGCTTCCACCTCAGTAACAGGAGCAATTTTAAATACAACATCTTTGAAAACCTCTACGTAAATTCCTCCTAAACCAAACATAATTAAGTGTCCTAAATCTCGTTCAGCATTAACGCCAGCAATTAATTCTCTACCACCTGGAAGAAATTTTTGAATGAAGAATTTTAAATCAGATACATTAAACTTGCCTTTCATTTCTCCAACCACTTTCCTTACTTCATCGTCATTTTTAATGTTAATCGCCACTCCTCCCATATCACTTTTATGAACCAAAGATTCCGCATCTGCTTTTATCACAACCGGATAGCCAATACTGTTGGCTGCATTTACGGCATCTTCCACATCATCTACTACCTTCCATGCAGCAACAGGAATTCCGTAAGCATCTAATATGTTATAAACCTGAGTTGCCGATAAAATTTCCCGTCCTGAATTTTGTGCATCTTTAATAAGGCTTTCCACTTTTGCTTTATCTACATTAGTAAAAGTTTTAGCTTCTCCAATGTCTCTTTTTTGTATAAGACTGTATTTGTAAAGATTTCCTAATGCTTTTGCTGCAGTTGTCGGAAAGCTATAACATGGAACTCCTCCCTCTTTCAAAATTTTAAAGGTTTTTTGGTAACGCTCCATGCTCATGTTGGTCATGAAATTGCAAACAATCGGTTTCTTTTTTAAGTTACTTACCTCAACAATCTGCCTTGCTACTTCGTCACAATCAACAAAAGGAGCAGTTACAAAATTGATGTAAATACTATCTATTCCTTCCTCTTCCAATAATACATCCATCGCACTTCTGTACTGTGGACCACCAGCAGTTGCAACAACATCAATAGGGTTTTCTATGGCCGCTTCAGGAAACATGGTTTCCTTTAATTTGGCTAATGCTTTTTCGGGTAGTTTAGGAATTTGTAATCCTGCACTTACCAATTCATCTGTGGCAATTACTGCCGGACCACCGGTATTGGTAATTATTCCTACCCTGTTTCCTTTTGGAATGGGCTGAGTAGCAAAAGCCATAGCCGACTGGCACATTTCTTCTTCATTATGAAAAGGAAGAATTCCTATTTTTTCGAAAATAAGTTCCGTAGCAATATCAACTCCTGCCAATGAACCTGTATGAGACGCTGCTGCCTTTGCTCCTTCCTCCGTCCTTCCTGCCTTCATCGCAAGGATTGGTTTCTTTTTAGACACTTTTTGAGCCTCTTCCATAAATTCTCTTGGATTGGATAATCCTTCGGTATATAGAATTACAGCTTTTGAATCTTCATCTTCTCCGTAATATTCAATCACATCAGGAATAGAAATATCACATGCATTACCATTTGAAGCATACATTCTCATTCCAATATCCAAATCAAAAAGACTTTGCATGATAAATGCTCCAACACCTCCACTCAACGCTACAATTGAAATATGTCCGGGTTTAGGAAAGGTAAATGTAAAATCACAATAAGCGTTATACTCAGGATCACAATTGATAATTCCCTGGCAGTTTGGCCCGAAAATTCTTACCCCATATTCTTTGGCCTTAGCCAAAAAGGCTTTTTGAAGTGCTTTACCTTCATCGCCCATCTCACTAAAACCTGCAGAATTAATGATGACAGATTTTATACCTCTTTTCCCACAATCTTCTATAATCTGAGGAACAAATGGGGCAGGCACAATAACATGTGCCAAATCAATTTTTCCGGGAGCATCAAATATTGAGGGGTAAGCCTTAAGCCCCCTAACTTCAGGGGCTTTAGGATTAATGGGGTAAATTGGACCTTTATATCCGTAATGAAGTAAGTTTTTAATGATTACGTTACCAATGGAAAGATCCTTGGTCGAGGCACCAATGATGGCAATAGATTTTGGTTTAAAAAGTGTATCCAATTCATGGGTTCCCCCAACGATTTCTTTTGTTTCGTTTTTCATTTCTGTTTCCATCATAAAACAATATTTATATTTTTAATTATACTACCACAGCACCTTTCTCTTTTAATTTATGATATCGGTATCCACCCCAAAGTGCAGCTCCAACAGCACCTGAATAAATAGCATCAGGATGAGATACAAATTCTAAATCAGCTTTATTTTTTTCCCTAGCTAATTCTTCTATTGCCTGAATCATTCCTACGTTCATTCCCATTCCTCCAACTAAAGCAATCGGACCTTCAGCTTTTAACGAGCCTAAAAGTTTAACAACTCTACCACCAATAGATAAATTAATTCCTTTAACAATATTCGAGGTTGATAATCCTTTTGATACCAAATTAATCACATCTGTTTCAGCTAAAACTGCACAAATCCCTGAAGGAGTTTCAGGATTATCGGCTTTAAGAGAAATCTCTCCAACTTCTTCTATTGCCAAACCAAGATAACGAGATATGTTTTCGATGAACTGTCCAGAACCGGAAGCACATTGACCCGTCATTTTATAATCCATTACTTTACCCCTGTTATCAATTTTTATGGCTCTAACGTAAAGCCCACCTAAATCCACAACCGTTTTTGCATTAGGGACAAAAAACACTCCACCTCTTGAATGTGTTGTCATGCTATAGAAATGGCCAGTTTTTTTGTGAACCATCTCACCTTCTCCAGTAGATGCCAAGTAAGCAATGTCATTATCGTAATTGATGTTATTACGTTCTAAAAGCATATCAACTGTATCAACAACTACATCTTTCGGATTTCTTTTCCTGATTTTTTCTGTTTGCTTATCAACAATTTTATGATTGCCGTTTTCATGATCGTAGGACATGATTACGCCTTTAACGTAACTACCTCCTACATCAACGCCCATTGTATATATTGTATTTTTCATCTTTTTGATTTTAAGACTTAAGATTTTAAGAGATAAGCCTATTTCTTAACATCTTTTGTCTGGTTATCTTTATATCTTAGTTATGCTGTTTTAGCTTTTTTTTCTTTTGTTGGTAAATCTACATCAATATTTCTTAAGGCAAACATTGCACCTCCTAACGCTCCCATAAATATGGAATCGGTATGGATGTTCATGGTTACTTCTCCGTAAGAATCAGTAACCATTTGTTTGACATACTTTAATACTGCCTGATTACGGGCAACCCCACCTGTAAAGGTAAATTCATTTCTTACTCCACCGGAGCGGGCAATCAACGACATCGCTCTTTGTACAATAGATTTATGCAATCCTGCTAAGATATTTGGCCTTTCTTCTCCATTGTGTAACAATTCTTTTACTTCGGCTCCGGCAAATACAGTACAAGTTGAACAGATGGTTGTTTCTTTTTCAGCTTTCATTGCTTCTGGCCCCAATTCATTTAATGAGATCCCAAATTCATCAGCAATGTATCCTAAATATCTACCACAACCTGCTGCACATCTGTCGTTCATATGAAAACTGGTAACCAAACCATGACTATCTACCTGAATTGCTTTGGTGTCCTGTCCGCCAATATCTAACACTGTTCTTGTATCTGGGAAAACAGCATGTGCACCAAATGCATGGCAAAGAATTTCAGATTTTATGCAATCTTCCGGGAAAGGGAGTAAAGCTCTTCCATATCCTGTTCCAACCATATTGGCAATATGAATATCTTCTTTAGCAATATCATCAATGTGTTCTTTTAGTGATGACTCAACTGTTTTGTAGTTATTTTTGACTGCATTTAATTCAGCATAATACCAATCTTCTCTTTCTCTGTCATCCGGCTGGTCGATTAGTCCTTTGTATTTATCTTCCAGAATTTTCATTGATTCATCAATCAATTCTTTGAAATTAAATTGAACCATTTCATTTTCCACTGGAGTAATACTTTTATCGAAAGCCAACATTAACGGCTCAAAAAGGGTTTTATCAGCTTTTTCCACTTCATTATTGTAGCGTTCGCTCACAATATCTCTAAAAAACTGATTTTTAGATCCCAAATTTTCATTTACAAATTCGTGCCTAATATGAGGTCGAATGGTTTCAATAATTTTATTAATCTCTTTCGCTATTTCAGCTTTATTCTCATAGGTATAATTGTCAACAGTTTGTCTTAGCATTTCTTCCAAACTATCCATTCTTCTTTTAAACTGTCTGTACTGAAATACATTTCTGATGTCTTCCATGTATTTTTTATACTCAGGTTTGGTATCTATTTGCTCACGAAGTCTGTTAGCAAGTAAAGTGAACCTTGCATCATAAATAGCTTCTTCACGAGCTATATCCGCTGCAACTTTATAATTGGCTCTTGTGTTGGTTATCCCTCTTCCAATAATTTCATCATTTTCGTTAATGATTATAGCTTTGGAAGTTGTTGAGCCTAAATCGATTCCTAAATAATATTTTTTCATTTTCTTTTAGTTTAAAGTTTGTAAAGTTTGTAAAGTTGAAAAGATGTTGATTTCATAACTTTTCACTTTCGAACTTTCTACTTAATAATTTTATACTGTTTCTTCAGCTTCTATTTTCTTACGTTGTTCAAGCATCTGAAAATAAGATTCTAGCCTATTTTTTATATTTGAATAAGAGAAATAACGTGGATCAACCAAGTCAGATTCGATAAAACCAACCGGTATTTCCAAACTGTCTTCAATATCTCTCATCATTCCTAGCTGGCCGGCTGAAAAAGAGTTACAACTTTTAATGGAGTTGGTCATATAGCCATCAGCTTTGTAATCAACAATACATTTTTTCAGCAAATCAATTCTTTGAGGAATATTTAGATTGGTATAACAATTCATACAATATTCAGCCAAAGCTTCCAATGGTCTTTCAGGGTCGTGTCTCCATCCTAAGTCATAAACTCCACCAACTTTGGTATAAGAAGAAGCAACAATCACTGCTCCCATATCATAGAATATTTTCCAGAATTCCCTGAAGTTTGTCCAGTTTGGTGGACCTTCCACAACCAATCGGTATTTTTCTTCTTTCATTTCTCCTTCAGGAGTAATTGGACCTTGACCTTTTTCTATTCTAATATGTATTTCTTTTAATAGCTCTTTGTAGTAATCAACCGCTTCTTGTGTTCCCCTGAATCCAATATTAATTGGACCGATGTAGTAAACTCCAGCAAAATATGCATCTATTGGAGAAGGTTTGTGTTTAGTAGTCTCAAAAATTTTGGCAATCAAATCTTCTGCTTCAGCAGACAATTTTAAATGTCTTTTTAATTTTTCCTCATCAAACTTAACACCTGTAACTTCTTCCATTTGAGGAATCACTTCTTCTTTAAATTGTTTTACCATGTATTGAGTCATCTCCGGTGTCATCTTGCCATTTTCTTGATAAGGTGTATGTACCATTATCACTTTAGCATTGGGATATTCTCTTTTTAAAGTTTCAAACCATTTAAGGAAAGTAAAGCAGCCAGTATAACTCAATAAAAGAATATCTGGCTCAGGAATTTTTTCTCCTGTCGGACCAATATTCCCTTTCATCAACATTCCCACATCACATTTTACATAAGTACAAACATCTTCTGAGTGTGCATTTCTTTCAGCTTCTTTAATGTATGCTGCAGATTTTTTTCGCATGGCACTCTGCAGTGCATTAATTTCCGGATAAACCGGTAGCATATCAAATGTTCTTATCAGTTCAGAAAGATTCCCTGGGATAAAAGTATAACATACTTTCTTACCCAGTTCTTTTGCATTAGCAAGGTCATTAAAAAGAGAACTTATCATCTCTTTTTGGAGAACCATACTCTTTTCTTTTTGTGCTTCTTGTGACATATTTTTTAAGTTTTAAAGTTTAAAGTTTAAAGTCTGAAAGTGATTTCAACAACTCATAAACCTTATACTGATTTCTTTTCTTTTTACTTTTTTACTTTGTAACTAAATCCGGTTCATCTTCCCATAATTTGATAGAATCTGAGAATGTTCCAACTTGTTCTTTAATTACTTTATATTGATTGATGTTTTCACTAAACTGGAATGAGATGTAACGAATTCCCATTTTATCGAATGCATTCTGGAATATCGGAGCATCCAATAAACTTGGATCACAGAAACTTGCTGCAGCAAAAATTACTCCATCAGCACCTCTTTTTTCAACAATTTTAGCCAGACGATATTCTTTAGGATTATCAACATCATAAATAGATGATGAGAACTGACTTTGACGAATGTAGGAAAGTGCAATGGATTCCAATGGATTGTCTGTAGTTGCATCAATATCTCCTAAAATCATTCTTGAACCTAATTGATAATCATCATCAACAACATAACAACCGGCTTCCTCAATAGCCCTGATTAAGCCTAAAGCAGGTTGCTCACAAAAAGCTCCTGAAACAACTACTTTAATTTTATCCTGTGGCACACCTATATCATTTTTAATGTGTTCACAAACCTGACTTAATATATCATTGTGTTCTTCTACTGGAATAACGGTTCCTGCACGCACTATGCAATATAAATCTTCAATAGATAATCTCCATGGATATTCCTGACGGATATTGTAGATAAATTCTATCATTTGTCGATTTTTATTGTACAAGTCAATGGAATGATTTAATTCTTCTTTAGTTGGTACTTTACCGTTAATCTCTTTAATGTAATTCAGTACGTGTTCCATTTCCTGTTGATAGAACACCCCTCCAATTTCAGGCAAGAAGTTTTGAGGGAAATCCATATATTTCACGAATTTTCCTATTTTTTGTTGTTTAAAAATACCTGACAGGTTTCTAATTACATCACAAATTGACGGAAAAATAAAACCATCTAAATGATCAAGGTGCTTATCTAAAGCTATTTCGATAATACTACGAGGAATGTGGCATATATAAGACTGGTAATAAGCATCTCCTTTAATAATTTGCTTATGGTCTCCACCTCCAAATATACCAACTGGCATGGCACCGGCTGCATGAATTATTTCCCTTGGAAAATAAATTGGCATATAACCGACTAAAACCCTTCCTGGCTTTTCTTCTTTCCATTCCTTAGCTCTCTTAAAATTTAAATCGAAGGCGTATTTTTTACACTCATCAATCAATACATTTAAATCTTTCATTTTTGTCTAATTTTATTTCATAAACCAATTTCATCTCTGATTTCACTTTTTACTTGATTTTGAAATATACAAAACGAGAAAACTATACCTTGCTGCCAAGCAAAAAATGAAGAGGAATCCGTTGATATAGTTATAATTGTGTCATAATTGCGTATAAAAGTAACCTCACAATTTTGATAAAAACATGATGGTTGAAAGTTTTTGATATGATATATATCATATATAGACATGTTTTATTTTATACACCCAAAGGAAATAGTGCTTAACATTTTGATATATAAGTAATTATATATGATTTTTAGGCTTAAAAAAATATAACAAATAAGAATTAAAAAAGTAATAATTTAAATAAGAAGAAAAACGGTTTAATTAAAAGAAAAAATTAATCATGAACATTTGCTGCATGTATCAATTTATTATAATTAAGAACAATAATTTTTTTACCTGATAGTTTGATGCTGCCTTCTTTTACAAACTCAGATAATGTCCGTATGGTAGTTTCTGTGGTTGTGCCGGCTATATCGCCTATTTCTCTTCTGGTGAGTGTAATACTTAAGGTTTTTCCGTCTTTTTCATAACCAAACCTATTCTTTAGAATTAACAGGGTTTCTGCAATTCGCTCACGAACCGGTTTTTGAGAAATGTTTAATAAATTTTGTTCAGATTTTTTTAAATCATCGGATAATAGTTTAATAATCTCCATGGAGAAATTGCTGTTGTTATTCAATACTTCAGAAAAATTGTCTTTTGGAATATGGCAGATGTAACAATCCTCCATAGCAGTTGCTGTAGCCTTGTATGATTCATTACTCAATGCAGATCGATATCCTAAAAGTTCTCCTTTTCCAGCAAAACGAACAATTTGCTCTTTCCCCTCATCACCTAATTTAGATATTTTAACCTTCCCGTTATGAATGCAATACATCCCATGAGGATGATTCCCTTCGTAAAAAATAACCTGTCCTTTTTTGAAAAAGTTGTTATCTTTATTATCACTTAACTTTAAAATTTCATCTTGAGGTAAACAATCAAAAATATGTTTACTATCACAGTTTGAGCAGGCTGGTATTTTTATAGCTAAATGTTTCATTTAAAAGTCAATCTTAAAAATAATTAGTAAAGGTACAATTATAAAACATATTCAAACATGATTTTCGTCAATTTCTATTTTAATGAATCAAAATTGAATATTTATTTTTACCTTTATTCATTAGATTTTTTACAGATAAATTAAAGTATGGCTTTTAACTACAATAGTTCACATAAAGTAATTACTGCAGCTATTTTTATCTTATGGGGCATCTTTCATTTTGTCCTGCAAAAAGACAGTAAACTAGAATATCAGAATGGGCAAACGAAAAGAATGGGTGGTGTTAAAGAAAATAAAAATGATGGTGTATGGACATGGTATTACGATAATGGTAAAAAGAACATGCAGGGAAATTTTGTTGATGGTAAACGAGAAGGTAAATGGATTACCTGGGATACAGCTGGCAATAAAATTATAGAATGTGAGTATATGGCTGATAAGCTAAATGGAGAATACATATTATGGAATAGCCATAAAGAGATTGTTCAAAAAATAATTTATAAAAACGATAAACCGATTTAAATAAAGTGAATAATGATTTTTCAATATTTTGTTTATCCGCTATTCACATGAAAAAAGTCCGTTACTAGAATCTTGATGTAACTTTACTTTGGTAATTCAAATTTGGTTTCCCAGTTTTCTTTTGATTCGATTTTTTCCAGTTTTATTTTTAGGTAATTAAAATCTCCTTCTTTTATTTTTATCCGGTCAATAATCCTGCTTTCACCTGTTTTGTTTTCCACATCTTCATAAATAACATCATTCAGTCTGGGCAAAAATGGATACTCGATGGTCAATTTTTCATCTTCTGTCAGTACCAACTGAGTTGCTGTTTCAAAAATTATTTCTTCAAATTTTTCTCCAATAATCTCATCATTTACTTCATCTTTTGCTTTCGGATGAAGATTGGAAGCCCACTCAAAAAATTTCTCAACAGATTTCTCTTTTAGCTCTGGCCTTATGTATTCCGGAAATGGAGAACGAATATGTTCGTTATCACTAAACCAAAATTTAAAGGTTTGTTCTATTAATTCACTGCTTTCGACAGATGTTGGATCTAATTCTATCATAATAATTTTTTTCAAAGTTATCAATCTATTTATTAATACCGAAATGAAATTACATGCGCTATTAATACCAAAATATCTTATAAAACATAGTTGAACTAACGTTTCAAAAGAAATAATTAAATATTTCGGGTTAATTGTTGAAATATTATATCTTTGATTTTCTCATAAACAATAGTTAGCGTATTTTTTTAAATGACAACAACTGATAATACAGCTATTAATTGTAACAACTGTTCAACAGCAAATTGTTTTGTGAAACAGTATTGTTCTGATAAGTATCTTCGTATTATTAGTGAAGCCAAAGAAACTTCCATTTACAAACAAGATCAATACATTGCATATGAAGGCAATACTATCTTAGGTTTATTTTTTCTTCATTCTGGAAAAGCAAAGATTATTTCTTCCGGTTTAGGTGAAAAAACACAGGTTGTTCGATTAACTAAAAAAGGAGATATTATAGGGCACGGTGGATTCGGTGGAGAAAAATATCCGATAAGTGCAATAGCTTTGGAAGAATCTCGTATTTGTTTAATTGATAATGATACTATTTATGATGCTTTTATACATAATCCTAAATTAACCTACGAGCTAATGATGTATTATTCGAAAGAATTAAGAGCTTCTGAAACTAAAATTAAAAACCAAGCCCAGATGAATGTCAGGGAAAAAGTGGCAGACGCTTTATTGTACTGCAACAAGCTATTTAATGAGAACCAAACCTATCCGTTTCTATTGCAACTGAACCGTCAGGATTTGGCAGCTTTGGCAGGAATTAACTCCGAACAGCTTTCAAGAATTCTTTCCGATTTTAAGAATGACAAGATTATTTCACTTTCCAAAAACGAAATAAAAATTAATAATCAGGATTATTTGACTGAAATAATTTCACCATTTGGTTAAATTGAATAAGGAAATTAAATTAGTCTTTATATTATTTAATTTTTGGTGCTTATTTCTTTTTTTATGATTCATATCATTCTTTGTTTTGTCAAATAACATTTTTCAATCTGACTCTTGTCACATTTTATTAATTTACTTTCCTCTATTATTGTATAATAATTTCATTACTAACAAAAACAGATAATATGGAAGCAAAAATAGATGATGGAAAGTTCAGATTATTCGACTTCTCCAAACAAGAAATAAGGATACTACACCTGACATGGATAGCATTCTTTTTAACATTTTTCGTATGGTTTAATTTCGCCCCTTTAGCAAGTACCGTTCTTGAAAGTCTTGACTTTCTAACTGAAAAGCACATTAAGGCATTGTTAATTTGTAATGTGGCACTCACCATACCCGGGCGGGTTATTATTGGTGCAATGGTGGATAAATTCGGGCCTAAAAAAGTCTTCGCCATATTAATGGTGGTAATGGCTGTTCCAGGTTTGTTTTTTGCTTTCGGAAACACCTTTACACAATTACTGGTATCCAGATTAATTTTGAGTGTTATCGGTGCCGGATTTGTAATCGGAATTCGTATGACTGGACAATGGTTTCCACCAAAACATATAGGAAGAGCAGAAGGATTTTATGCAGGTTGGGGTAATTTTGGATCTGCAGCAGCTGCAGGGTTAATTCCTGTGATAGCATTCTCTTTGTTTGGTGGAGAAAACGGTTGGAGATGGTCATTGGCAACAAGTTCAATATTATGTGCTTTATGGGGTATTGTATATTTCTTCACAGCAAGAGATTTACCTAAAGAAGGTGCCACCAAAGACTATCATTTCGTTGCTGCAAAAAAAATGAGTTCGATGCCTGTTTCGAGTTACACTGATCTTGTACAATATATAATATGGTCTTTTCCTTTATTCGGAGCTTTAGGTGTATTAGCTTGGAAACTAGGTAATTTAGATGTTAATGGTTCTCCTATGTTGCCTCCTACGGTAGTCAACTCTATTTATGTTATTTTGGGATTATGGTATTGTTATACCGTATTTAATATCCTAAAAGATAACCTTCCTGCCCTGAAAAAAGGTGTTCCGGAAGAAGAAAAATACCATTGGGGAAGTGTTGCAGCATTAAACAGTACTTATTTTGCCAATTTCGGTGCTGAACTTGCTGTTGTTTCAATGCTGCCCTGGTTCTTTCAAACTGTTTTCTCAACCTTAAAAAATGCAGCAGGAGAACAAGTAATGACAGTAACTATGGCAGGGTTAGTTGCCGGTTCGTTTGCATTTATCAATTTGGTTGCTCGCCCTTTGGGTGGTTATCTTTCCGATAGAATGACAAACAGAAAAAAAACCATGCTATTTTATATGGTAGGTATAGCAATAGGTTTCTTTTTAATGGGAATGATACCTAAATATGGACCCATCGTTGACGATGTTCAAACCCTGTTACCACAATTTAGTGGCATGTGGTGGTTAGTTGTTTCAGTAATCATTACTATGATTTGCTCTATGTTTGTACAAGGAGCTGAAGGAGCAACATTTGCTTTTGTACCACTTATTAATCATAAAATTCAGGGTAAAGTAGCAGGTATGGCCGGAGCGTATGGTAATGTTGGTGCAGTTATCTATCTTACCGTTTACTCGATGGTAGATGCCAAGACATTCTTTTACATTGTAGCTGGTGGTGCAGCACTCAGTTTTGTATTTTGTTGGATAATGTTAAAGGAGCCTGAAAACTCTTTTGCAGAAGAATAATTTTTATGATTCATATCATATTTATTATTTAAAAACACTTCTATCTTCGAAGTAACTAATTATGCATTTTATTCATAAATAAACTATAAAAATTATGTCAAAAATTAACATCGATAAATGGGATGTAGAAGACGAAGGTTTTTGGAATTCCACCGGTAAAAAAATAGCCAATAAAAATCTTTGGATTTCTATCCCAGCTCTTCTATTGGCATTCTCTGTTTGGATTATGTGGGGAATGCTGGTAACTTATATGAAGGACTTCGGATTTACCTTTGGCCTTTTGGATGGTTTAACAAAAGGCACTCCTGAATATGACGAGATGTTGGCAACTATTAACAATATGTATTATACTTTACCTGCTATTGCAGGTTTAGCCGGAGCAACATTACGTTTACCTAACTCATTCTTAATTTCATTAGGAGGAGGAAGAAATGTAATTTTTGTAACTACTGCTCTATTAATTATTCCAGCAGTTGGAGCAGGAATTGGCTTAAGTGATATTAACACTTCTTATGGATTCTTTGCTACTATGGCATTGTTATCTGGTTTTGGTGGAGGAAACTTCTCTTCTTCTATGAATAACATTAGTTATTTCTTTCCTAAAAAAATGCAAGGTTATGGATTAGGAATGAATGCAGGTATTGGAAACCTTGGAGTTGCAGTCATGCAAAAATTGATTCCTTTAGTAGTTCCAATAGTTTTATTTGCAGGTGCTGGATCAACGATTACGATAGAAGGTGTCGCTTTTGCTGGAGTTCAAAATGCAGGATGGGTATGGGTTCCTTTATTAGTTATTTCAGTAATTGCTGCTTTTGTAGGAATGAATAATGTAATAACAGGAACTCCTGAGTTACCTACAACTGCACAAGGAGTTTCAAAAACATTAATAATGGTGCTCCTAGGTTTAATTGCAGCAGCAGTTGGTGGTTATTTATTAATTGGCTTAGAGCTTAATATGTGGATAGTGCTTCCAATCGTAATTATTCTTGCAGTATTATTAATGAAATATGCGACTCCTGGAGCAATAAAAGAAAATCTAAAAAGTCAATTATCTATACTTAGTGATAAACATAATTGGATTATGACTGTTATTTACACCATGACCTTTGGTTCTTTTATTGGTTATTCTGCAGCATTTCCTAAATTATGTCAAGATATTTTTCCAACAGCAGATTATCGACTATGGGTATTTTTAGGACCTGCGATAGGAGCTTTAGTTAGACCGGTAGGAGGAATTATTGCAGACAAAATAAACAGTGGTGCTAAAGTAACGATGTGGAGCACCTTATTTCAAATAATTGCAGCCTTAGCAGTAGCGTATTTCGTAGTACAAGCCAGAGGTTCTGAAGATCCTTTAGAATATTGGTGGCCTTTCTTTGGATGTTTTATGGTATTATTCTTAACTACTGGAATCGGAAATGGTTCCACATTTAGAAGTATTCCTTACATTTTTAGTAAAGAAAAAGCAGGACCTGTGTTAGGATGGACAGCAGCAATAGCAGCTTACGGAGCTTTTATTATTCCAAAAGTATTTGGTAATCAAATAAAAGCAGGCCATGCAGAATATGCTCTTTATGGTTTTGCTATTTATTATGTAATTTGTTTAATATTAAACTGGTGGTATTACCAAGGACCAAAAAGAGAATTTGATAATCCATAAAAAGTATTTTAATGTAAGTTAACGTTTAAATGTGAATTTAAAAACATTAATTTAATTAGCTAGGCGAAAAAGGGTTATGAATTTCATAGCCCTTTTTTAATAATAGCCTTAAATTTATCATTCTTTATCGGTGTATTCATGGAAATTAAATCGGCATATAAAAATAAATTACTGGCTTTTACAGGCGTTGTTGGTGATCTGGCACACAACGAAATAAAAACAGTGAAAAATTCCTGCTCTTTGACTGATGCATCTAAGTTATTAGAGAAACCAACCATTAATTATTTAGTAGTATTGAGAGGGGATGTTCCTATAGGCATCTTGTCTAAAAAACATTTTGCCAATCAAAAAATCAAAGATTATAATATAAAACGCGACTCTGTTGAGATGCTAATGGATACGCACTTGATTTCCGTTCAGCAAGAAGAACCGGTTTTTGACACCCTTATTTTTATGTTAAAACATAACATTAACCATATTCTAGTAATGAAGGGAAGTAAATCTTTAGGAATATTGACCCAGCAAGACTGGTTATCAGTACAAGTCGATTATCCTGTGCAGATTATAAAAAAAATAAGAGAAGCCGAAACCATTACTCACATCAAATCTGTAAGGAAAGAAAGTAAGAAAATAATATGGGACACTTTTATCAGAGAAGAAAATGCAGTTTCATTAACGAATATCATTACCGTTATAAATGACGCTATTGGAACAAGGATACAACAAATTGCCCTAGAAGAGATGGAGAAACGAGGAAGAGGAAATCCTCCGGTAAATTATGCATGGATTGGCATGGGAAGTGAAGGAAGAAAGGCTCAGACCATTAGAACTGACCAGGATAATGGAATTATTTTCGAAAATGTTCCTAAAGAAAGATATGAAGAAACAAAGAACTGGTTCTTAGAATTTGCTGAAATTGTGGTCAATGGTTTAAATGAATGTGGTTTCCCATTATGTATTGGAAATATTATGGCTACCAACCCAAGGCTGTGCAATTCTATAGAGAAATGGAAAGAGCTCTTTGATTTTATTATTACCAAGGCAGATGGAAAAGAGCTATTGGAAGCTTCAATTTATTTCGACTTCAGATGTATTTATGGTACGGAAGAGCTGGTTAATGAACTTTGGGATTTTTTATTTTCAAGTATCCAAAAACACAATTTCTTTATGCGCCATTTCTCTGAAAACCTGTTGGAAGCTAGTCGGCCACCAATAAAAAAATGGGCATGGCGGTTACCAGACAGATTTAATATTATTCCACCACCATTTGATATTAAACGGGAAGGTACCGCTCCTTTAGACTCTGCCATTCGATTAATCGCTTTGAATGACGAAATAAGAGAAACCAATACATTAAAGCGATTACAAGCTATCCTTGAAAAAGGAGTCCTTCCAAAATCTCTTGCTGATAATGTCCATGTAGCTTTTGATTTTATTTTAAAATTGAGGTTTAAACTGGAATTTACTATGGACACCAAAATAACGGCCATCGACCATACTGTAAATCCTAAAGATTTAAACTCTTTGGAATTGCGAAAATTAAAAGATGCTTTAAAAACGATTTATGAGCTTCAGGATTATGCATTTAAAGAAGTAACTCAAATGAGCATTCCCTGGTCGATGCGGTAATATTAGAATGAATTAAGAAACAATAATTATGAAAATGAATACACGACAAAAACACTGGTTCTTTTTTATTGCTACGGCAATAGGTGCAATAGTGGTTGTAAATTTAGCCATACTGCTAATGTGGACTGACATGACAGCAGAAGAGCGGATTTTTGGTAAACAAATTTTCGGAAGAGTGGTAACCTACGGAACACTGGCTATGATTGTTTTATTTTTTATCAGTTCACAATTTATTCTCTACATATTTAGGAATTATATCTCTCCTATCGAACTCTTAACGGAAGAAACAAGGTTAATAAGAGTGGCTAACGCCAAATACAGAATTAAACCAGTGGGTGCATTGGAAACCCATAATCTAACCCGGGCCATAAATGACTTAGCAGACTTTTACATTTCATTAAAATCTGATGTAAGAAATGTGGTTGCCGAATCAAAAGAAGGTTTTGAAGATGAAAAAATGAGAATGGAAACCTTAATGAACATGATTCCTGAAGGAGTTATCATTTGTAATCACGATGGTAGAATCCTTATTTCCAATCGCCAGGCTTATCACATCTTTAACGCTGTTGAACACAATGAAATAGGTCGTTTCTCAAGGTTGGGACTGGGACGTTCAATATTCAGTGTTTTTAATCGAACGCCCGTAATCTATGCTTTCGATCAAATTCAGAAAAATCTAGCTGAAAATAAAGAAGTACATGCTGTTGAATTTATTACGACTCGATATAAAGTCCAATACCTATCCATAAAAATTGCACAAGTTTTAAAAACCGAACATTCCAATACCATATCCGGCTATGTATTTACCATCAACGACATTACTAAAACCATAAACGAGAGAAATATTAATAATTACGCCAATCAAGCCATTATTTTAGATGAATTGGTTTCCATTGTAAACATGAAAACTAAAAATGAATTTAATTTTATTACCGAACATGGCTTGTGGGTAAAAATGAAAAATCTTGACTTTATCGATTTTTTAACAGAACTTACTGTACAGCTAAAAGAATTCGGTGTGAAATCCATTGGTTTAGGAATCAACGAAAACAATAATTTACAGCTTAACTGGAGTGGAGAAGAAATTAATTTTAATTCCAAGCAACTGCCATATAGCGAATTAATCAGCGGGCAACAAACTGTTAAAAACATTACAACTATGGAGTTAAACATAGAAGTAGAAAAACAAGAAAGTCAATGGAACATAATAGAAACCATCGAATCGAGGCCGGTTTTTTTCAATCCTGAAGAAATAAAAGAAAGCACCCAAAAATCGGATTTGCATGATAAACTGCTTCGGGATTTGACCTATGTTGTTTTTGATACCGAAACCACCGGTTTAAACCCTTCCGGAGGAGACGAAATTATTTCGATTGCAGGTGTTCGTATCTATAACGGGAAATTTAACAATGAAGAAATTTTCGATGAACTGGTTAATCCGAAAAGAAATATTCCGCTAACCTCATTAAAGATTCATAAAATATACCCGGAAATGCTGGACGAAAAACCAACTATAGAGAAGGTTCTTCCTTTATTTCATGAATTTGCAGACCATACAGTTTTGGTTGCTCATAATTCAGCTTTCGATCTCAAATTTTTTCAACTAAAAGAAGAGCAAACGGGAATAAAATTTGATAATCCTGTGCTGGACACTTTATTATTATCGGCCGTTTGTAACCCCAAACAGGAAACTCATAACTTAGAAGACATTGCTGAAAAACTGGAGGTAGAAATAACCGGAAGACATACTGCTTTAGGTGACTCAATGATTACTGCTGAAATATTTATTAAACTAATCCCGGTATTGGAATCGATGGGAATAAAAACTTTGGGTGAGGCAATAGAAGCATCGAAAAAAACAGCTTTTTCTGGTATCCGATTTTAAATCTAATTATTTTAAAATACAAGTCTAAAGGAGTGAATTTCACT
>CAYRAD010000008.1:14251-18984 GCA_964422135.1 uncultured Vicingus sp. | reverse complement strand
AAAAAACAAATAGCTGATTTCAAATATTTTGATTTAAACAAATAATAAATAAACCAGGGAACAAACATTGCCCCAACTACATTATCGTGGTAACCGAACCCAAGAGCAGAATAAATGCCCCATAATGAAAAAAAGTGAATACTTGCAAGAAGGCTAAGATTTTCATTACTGGATTTTTCTTTTATGTACTTATATATTCCTATCCCTCCAAATAATACGCTTATAATCTGAAAAACAAGTAAAGTATAAGACTTAAAAATCCAATATAATGGTGAAATAAAAAAATGTAATAGTGTGAAATGATCACTTAGAATGTTATTAGTAGATGGTTGTAAAACCGTATTGTGGTTTACTCTAAAATGTGCATAATCATAAATAGTCTGATTGTATATTCCTAAATCCCAAGCATATGTCCTGAAATTATTATGGTTAACTAAAGAAATTAAACAATAAACAATACCGAAAAAAGTAATAATAAAAACCAGTTTATTATTCCATTTTATATTTTTAATAATCCTGTACATTAAACTTTTACAAATTACATAACTACAAAGTGAATGAAAGCTTTAAAACTATTTTCTGCAAAATAAATTATATTTTAAAATACACCAAATTGCCCAAAATCCATCTTTCCAGCTAATTTTTTTCCCTTCCTCATAAGTCCTTCCGTAGTAAGAAATTCCAATTTCATAGATTCTAATTTTGGGGATTTTTGAAAGTTTTGCCGTTATTTCAGGTTCAAACCCAAAGCGATTTTCTTTTAACTTCAATCCTTTTACGATATCACTTCGCATTAATTTATAACAGGTCTCCATATCTGTTAAATTAAGATTGGTGAACATGTTAGATAATTTGGTTAAAAATTGATTCCCAATGGAATGCCAGAAAAACAAAATACGATGGGGATTCCCTCCAATAAATCGAGAGCCATATACCACATCGGCAAAACCTTCTAATACTGGTTTTAATAAATCATTATATTCATTAGGATCATATTCTAAATCAGCATCCTGAACAATTAGATAATCACCTGAAGCTAATTCAATGGCTTTGTGTATGGCTGCTCCTTTACCCATATTAATCGGTTGATTAAATAAAGAAATATCCAATTGAGAATTCTGTTCAATATATTTTTCAATGGCCTCAACTGTTTGATCAGAAGAACAATCGTTAACTATTATTATTTCTTTCTCTACATTACCTCTAAGGGCAACCTCTTTCACTTTATCTAATATGAAATGAATTGTTTTTTCCTCATTATAAGTAGGAATAAGGATGGATAGTTTTTTATTCATTTCGTTAATCGTCTTTTAACACAATAAAAGTTTCATTAGAATCTAGGCGAAAATACAAATTATATGATTGATTTGTCCAATATTTTGGATCTTTGGAAATATCCAAAACAAACAAACTTTTAGATTTATTTTTAAGTGTTGGTATTAAAATTGTTTTATTTTTTTGTCTTTTAGCATTCATCAACTTTTCAAATCTTTCATTTAATTGGGCATCATACCTTTGGGCATCCCCCGAAAATATATCAACCACAGCATGATATCCATTTCCACTAATGATAAAACTTACAATTAGTAAGCTTCCTACGATATATAAAAGTTTAGAAGAAAAATTTAATGCGTTTGTTTTTTTTGTGGCATTAATCCACACCGAAAGATTAATAAACCACATAATAATAAAGAAAAAACAAGCCACATTTAATGTCCTGTGCTGTCCTAAAATTCCGGTTGACCAATATGGAGGAAAGACACAAATAAAAATAATTGAAAATAGAATTAATACTGATATCCATTTATTAAGGTAAAATGAATTTTTAACCCATAACGAATGTTCTTTCCATTTTTGATGAATCGGATAATATAATATTGATGCCGGTATTAAAGCTATTGAGATTAACAACCATTCTGAACTAAATCGTACAGTTTGCAACAATGAGTAGTAAAATGAACTAGTAAAAATATTATTGTTACTATACATTGCTTCTCTTAACACATTGCCCGGAGAAAAAATTAATATGGATGAAAATAATATTGAAAAAATGAGCTGACCAAGTACTACTTTTTTAAATTCATTTTTGCTTTTAAAATAAATAATAGTGATAATAAATAATAAATATGGAATCAGTAAAGAAAGAACCTCATTAAATCCACAACTTAAAAAAAGTAGCAAGGTTAATATAAAAGAATTTATCCTATTAGGTTTATTTCTATTTCTCATTAATTTTACAAAAACTACCATATAAAATAAGGAACAGATAATGCCTCCATTATAAATAACCGCTCCTGTGTACCAATATAATCCTTCTGAAATAATGGGCATGTTATGTAAATACAAAAGACTTAAAATAAGGGCTATGATAATTTGTACTGATTTAGACAAAAACCAGAATAACGCTCTAACTAGTAAAATATTTCCAATAACAATTAAGGTTATCATTAATAATGGAATTAATTTGTAACCCAAATAATTATGAAATGAAATTGGGTTGAGGTACATCAAAATATTAGCTATATATCTTCCATTCCTGTTCAAGTATGAAGTTTTAAGTAGTTGAATGAAATCGCTTTGCTGATATTTAAAAGATAGACCAAAATCTTCTGCATTCGGTTGAGTAAAAAAACTTAAATAGCAATAAGGAATAATTAAGACAATCAGAAAAAAAATGAATGCATAAGAAATTTTTATTTTTTTAATTCTCTTCATAATAAATATAAAAGTAGGTTATTTATAAAAATCATCCTAAACAGCAGTCCTTTTAGTCAACCCTGAAGCAGAAGTCCTATCTTATTGATACTTTGTTTGTTACGGATTTTTATTCTAAGACACTTTCTCGAATTTTTAATAATCTGATACTACAAAGGGTCCTTCGCTTGTTAAAACGCCTAAAATAAGTTCGTTTAAATAAAATGAGTATTTGGAGGCACAAATGTTTCACGTGGAACAAAACATCACCTTCCCATATAAACCATCAACACAGAAATGTCAGATGGAGATATTCCACTAATTCGTGAAGCTTGTCCAACAGTAGTAGGTTTTACTTTTGTTAATTTTTCAACCGCCTCATTAGACAAAGAAGGTAGTTTGGAATAATCAATATCTTTATAAATAGTGATATTTTCTAATCGCATTATTTTTTCAGCAACATCTCTTTCCCTTCTAATATAACCATCATACTTCATTAAAATTTCTGCACTTTCTATTTCTTCTTGAGAATAGTTTTCTAAACTATTCGTTAACCTATTATTGTATTTTTTGAGCTCATTTATCGTTATGTTTGGCCTAGTAATGACAGACGAAGCTTTTACTTTTTGAGTTAATAACGATGATTTTTTTTCAGATAAATAAGGATTTATCTCAGCTGGTATTAAGCTTGTTTTTTCAAATTCTTTAATAATATTTCGAACCCTCTTTGTTTTTTCTTCTACCTTTTTCATACGCAAATCATCGGCTAATCCGATATTATATGAAAGGGATGTTAACCTTGCGTCTGCATTATCCTGCCTTAATAATATTCTATATTCTGCCCTTGAAGTAAACATACGATAAGGTTCAGAAGTTCCTTTAGTCACTAAATCATCTATCAAAACACCAATATACGCCTGATCTCTTTTTAAAATAAATGGTTCTTTTTGATTTATTTTTAAGAAAGCATTCACTCCTGCCATTAATCCTTGACCAGCAGCTTCTTCGTAACCCGTTGTTCCATTAATTTGTCCGGCAAAATATAAATTGGATAGTAGTTTTGTTTCTAAAGTATTTTTTAATTGAGTGGGTTGAAAAAAATCATACTCAATAGCATATCCTGGACGAAACATTTTCGCATGTTCAAAACCAGGTATTAGCTTCATGGCATCATATTGAACATTTTCTGGTAACGATGTAGAAAAACCATTTAAATATATTTCTACTGTATTCCATCCTTCTGGTTCCACAAATAATTGATGTCTTTCTCGGTGTGAAAATCGAACAATTTTATCTTCAATTGAAGGACAATAACGTGGTCCCAATCCTTGAATTCTTCCGGTAAACATAGGAGATTTTTCAAATCCAGTTTGTAAAACCTCATGGACATCTGAATTGGTATATACAATATAACAACTCCTTTGCTTTGAAATTTTTTCAGTTGTATTAAATGAAAAACATCCTGGATTTTCATCTCCCGGTTGCTCCTCCATTTTAGCATAATCTAAAGTCCTGCCGTCAACTCTTGGTGGAGTTCCAGTTTTCATTCTACCTGATTCAAATCCAAATGAAACCAATTGCTCTGTTAGTCCTTTAGATGGTCTTGCTCCTGCTCTACCTCCTCCAAATTGTTTTTCTCCAATGTGAATAATTCCATTCAAAAAGGTTCCATTGGTTAATATTACAGATTTTGCCCTAAACTCAACTCCAATTTGAGTTTTAACACCAACACATGTATCTTTTTCTACTAGCAATTCTACCACCATATCCTGCCAAAAATCAAGGTTTTCTGTTTCCTCTAACATCCTTCTCCATGTTCTTGAAAACAACATCCTATCATTTTGAGTTCTGGGGCTCCACATGGCAGGCCCTTTTGAACGATTAAGCATTTTAAATTGAATGGCACTCTTATCACTCACTATGCCGGAATAACCACCAAGTGCATCTATTTCGCGAACAATCTGCCCCTTAGCAACACCTCCCATTGCAGGATTACATGACATTTGTGCTATAGCATCCATATTCATGGTAATTAAGAG
>CAYRAD010000008.1:7570-14151 GCA_964422135.1 uncultured Vicingus sp. | reverse complement strand
GTTTTCACTCATTGTTTCACGTGGAACATTAAATAGAAAGCAAAGATAAATAAAAATCTTCCTTTGCTCTCATGGTGAGTTGATCTTCTTCATCTTTATCATCAAAACCAATTAAATGTAAAACGCCATGAATCATTACTCTATGTAGTTCATTTTGAAAAGTAGTATTAAATGAAATTGCATTTTCTTTTACCCGATCAACACTTATAAAAATATCACCAGAAATTAAATTTTTCTCGCAATAATTAAATGTTATAATATCAGTAAACGTATCGTGATTAAGGTATTTTAAATTGATTTTATGAAGGTAATCATCTGAGCAAAATATGTACGAAATGTCTCCTGTCGTTTTTAGCTCTTTTGAAATGCAATCCTCAATCCAAATTTCAATTTTACTTTTGTTCTCTAAAGTAAAAGAAACCTCATGAGTATGAAAAGAAATACTCCCTGATTCTACCATTAATTAGCTGATAAACAGAATTTTAAATTGATTTTTGTGCCATTTTCTTCAAAAGACACCTCATCTGCCAGGCTTTTGATTAAGAAAATCCCTCTTCCATTCAATTTTTGAATATTTTCAGGTAAAGTAGGATCTGGAACATTGTCATAATCAAAACCTTTTCCTTCATCCTTAACCGTAAACAGAACCTCGTGTTCACGAGTTCCCATATTTAAAGAAACCATTTTTTTAGGATTTAATTTGTTGCCATGCGTTATGGCATTATTTACAGCTTCAGTTAAGGCAATTAATATATTTCCATAATTATCTTCGCTAATATCGTATTGCTCACAAATCTCATCAACAAAAGCTTCTATTTGGATTAGACTTTCTATTTTAGAAGACAATTCGATATTTTGAATTATTTCGTCCTGAATCATTGATTAATGTTTTGAAAATATTGTGTTACTTTTTTTTTATAAAAATTATTTAAGTTTGGTGGGGTTGTTTTAATTAAATCCACCTCTTGTTCTTTTTCTTTGTTATACTCAAAATAAAGCTCAGGATTGTTCTCTGACTTAGTTTTCCCCTCTTTCGATTCTCTTTTATCATCCCATTCTCTCTCTCTATCTGCCTTTTCAGACTCTAATAACCTTGTTAAAATCTCCTGTTGCCTATTTATAGTTTGCTGAGTAATACGTTTGTTTACGATATCGGTTTCGTTTTGTTCCATTAATTTTGACATGCCATTTATTCCCTGCCCATTTTTCCCGTCTTTTAGTTTGTTTAATTCTTCTCTTATTTTAGCTTGTTGTGCAGCCATTTGTGCCAAAGATTTACTCATTCCACCCATGCCCATACTTTCGCCTTTTTTTCCACCTGGCTTCTTACCACCCGGCTTCTTTCCCTTTTCCATTGCTTTCTTCATTTCCTCCAACTGTTTGTTCAATTGTTCCTGCATTTTTTTAATAGACCCAAATCCTGGTTTTGGTTTACCATTACCACCGGGTTTATTACAACTTCCCTCTCCAGGTTTTTGTGAAGCTTGTTTTTGCATTTGTTGCAGAACTTCATCAAATAAAAGAGCTAAATTATTTATGGAAGTCATCACATACTGTTGTCTTGCACCAGCCATCTGAATTTGTCTATCAGCCATATAATTGATGGTCTTCTCCATGTTATTATTGATGTCACTTATTTCTCTGTTTATGGTCGATTCCAACTGAACAACTCTTTTACTCAACGCAAAAAGCGAATCTTCAATCATTTTAGCATCATCTTTAAGCTTTTTTTGTTGTTGCGTGGCTTTTATATATTCAGGACTATTTCTATTCATCTTTTTATACGATTTCATTAAATCTTCTTGCTCAAAAGATAAGTGTAATAAATTGTCTAATAGCTGTCTTAGTGCATCCATATCTTCTTCAGGTTGTTGTGCTTGTTGCTGCATTGCAGCCATTTTCTGGGCCATTTCCTGCATTTTTTGTGCTGTATTTTTTTGTGATGAAGATGCTTTTTTATTTTTCTTTTGTTGAAGTTGTTCCGAACTATTTTTCATTTCTTCAGAAATTTCTTCCTGTTTTTCTTTAGTATCTTCCATTCCGTTTGGTCGCTCTAATTCTTTGTCCATTTTATGCAACTCATCCAAATCCTTTTTCAAATCATCAAACTCTTTAGTTAACTTTTCCTGTTTATTGTTGAGTTTTTCATTTTCTTCCTTTTTCTGTTTGGTGTCTTCAGCAAGGTTATTTTGTTTTTCAGCTAATTCATCAAGTTTATTTTTTACCTCGTCTAATTTCTGTTCAAATTGCATCTGTTTAAATAATTCGAGCGAACGATCCAATTCCTTCTCCAGATCTTTGTTACTCATGTCCATTTTTTCTAATTCTTTTTCGAACATGTTCTTGTCTAACTTATCCATCATTTCCTGCAGTTTCTGCATCATCTCCTTCATTTCATCCGTCATTAACTCATCAAATAACTTTTGAAGCTGTTCCTGTTTTTTTAAGATGTCTTCATTGTACTGTTTATATTCATCTTGTTGGGCATTATTCAATTGATTTTCTTTTTGAATTTCATTTACTTTTTTCTCCAGCTCTTTTTGTTTTTCCAGTAAATCCTTCATTTTTTGTTTTTCTTCCCAACCCAATTCTTTTTTCTCAGCCAATTTCTTCTTTAAATCCTTTAAATCTTTTTGAATTTGTTTGGCTTCACTTATACTCTCGCTTAGGTTTTTTTCGATGTTTTTGTTGGATTTTGATGCATCAGTATTTCGTTCCTTTATAGTCTTCGATTTAAATGTTCTAAGACTCGTTTTTGCAGGTTTATGTCCATTTACTCCATCATTATCCCAAACTTCAAAATAATAGCTAATTTCATCTCCTGGCAAGATGTTTAGTTCTTCCAAATTCCAAAAATGAAAAAACTCATCACTGGTTACTGAGGAATTGAATGGAATTTTAACCGATTTTAATTCGTTGCGATTGGGTAAACTATCAATTTTAGTGGCAATTTTATAATTGAAAGTCAAAGCAGAAAAGCCATAATCGTCAGTAATCTCTCCTTTAAAATAAATTCTGTTATTATTGGTCGAATCCCTTTTTTCGTCAGCCCGGATGGAAGGAAATTTATCCGGAATAACCTGCAGAGAATACATCACTGTATCACCACTTATTACAAATTCGTTAGACGGGATAAAAGCATAACCTTCATTTCTGCTTACTTTTTTAGAGAAAGAAACATTATGGTTGGTCGGCTTTAATTGATATAAACTATCGCCAAAAATTAAATTTAAATAATCGGCATCTTCAGTTTGCAAATTCCATTTTAACCGTGTTCCTTCGGGCAAAATCAAATCCCCTGTGTTGGTCAATTCTTCGTTGGGTTTGGCCAAATATTTAGGATAGTTGATGTTAACCGTAAATCCTATCAATATCGGATTGGGAATTACTGCTAATTCATATTCCTCAGAATAAAATCCTGAAGCATACAGTTTAAATTCTTTGTCTTTTTGGACATTTTTAAACGCATAGGAATAAGTTCTTTTATCCGTTTTACTCAATGGAAATTTATTGCCGTTTTGTTCCAAATAAACTTTATCAGGCAACTGATTTCCGGAAACAGCAACTTCTAAATTAAAATCTTTATTCTTTAAAACTTCCAGCGTTTTGTTGGTGATTTCCATTTTGAAAGGAGCAACCGGAGCAATATAAACGTTATGATTCACCAATCGCGCTGTTCCAATAGTAAAAATTTTTGGAGCAACTACCGAAATGCTTATCAAAAAAATGAGAGGAATAATAAGGTATTTGAGGTATTTTTTATTCTCTGTTAAATTAATGGCGTTTGTAAAAGGAACAGGCTTAAGTTCGAGGGATTTTTGGTCAATGCTTGCTAATAATAAATCATTGCTTCTGGTTTCAGCTAAATGTTCCAGTTGCAGAACATTAATCAGCTTGTCTTTCACCTCATCAAAATGATTACCTATAATTTGAGCTGCCTGCTTATGATTAATTACCTTACCAAACTTATATAGTTTAGCTAAAGGAATTATAATGTAATTAGTTAAAAGATAAGCTGTTAAAACCACAAAAGTGTAAAAAAGAATGGTTCTTCCAGTTATATTAAATTGGCCAAAATACTCTAAGGAAGTAAAAATAATAAAGGATATCAATAGCAAAGCGAGACTATAAATACCACCTTTAATAAGCCTGTTTTTATAGTACTTACGAATAAACGCATCCAGTTTATTAATTAATATTTGATAGTTATTATTCATGTATCGTTAAAACGTCAAAGTCATTAAAAACTTATTTCGCGAACCTATAAAATTCGGATATTTTTATGAATATCTGGCTTAGTTGTTAAATAAGATTCTTACAGTGTAGTGTTTCCATAAAAAAAGGAGTTAAATTCTATGTAAACAAAATTGCTTCAATTTGCTTAATAACAAATGCTAATTGAAACTTTTCTTCTACCCTTTTTCTACCATTAGTCCCAAATGATAAACGTAGTTCTTTGTCTTTTGCCAGTTGCTCCAATGTATTTGAAAATGCATTGATATCTGTATTCTTAATTAAGAATCCTGTTTCGTCTTTAGCAATTATCTCCGGATTACTTGAAACATCGAAAGCAACAACCGGTTTTTGAGCAGCCATGGCTTCTACTATCACATAACCAAAACCTTCCCAAAGCGATGTTAACACAAAAACATCCAGGCTTTTCATAAAGCCTTCCATGTCTTTTACAAAACCTAATAAAATTACCTTTTCTTCTAAATTGTTGACTTTGATTAATTGTTTTAATTCTTGTTCGGCTTCGCCTGTGCCAGCGATTAGAATTTTATAATTAAGTTGCTTCTCATTTAATTTATTTGCGATTTCAATTAAATAATGCTGGCCTTTTTGTTTAGTTAATCTTCCGGCATTTCCAAAAATAATTTCTTCGCCTTGTTTAACATAAATGGACTCTTGATTTGAATAATTTTTATCAAAAAGGGCTAAATCTATACCATGGTAGATGACTTTAACTTTATGTTCTAAATCAGGATTGTTAAAGTTTTCGGTCATTTTCCTTTTAGTTTCTTCTGAATTGGCAATGATATGGGTAACTGTATGTTTTAGTAACCTTTTGTTTAAAGGGTTATTTTTAATGGAAACCGCCAGGCCCCTTAAGTAAACAATATTTTTTATCCCTGCTTTTTTTGCGGCTGGAGCGGCAATCTTTAAATCTGGTGAAGCGGAAATAAATACAGTATCGATATTTGCTTCTTTAAAATAATTCACCAATTTGTTAGACTTCATTTTATTTAAAAAGGAAAGATTACAAATGGTAAAAGAATCCACTTCCAGGTTTTCATTCAAACTCTTTTCGTAAAAAGGAGAATTCTGTCGGGCAACAATACAAACCCGATAGCCTAATTTTTTAAATTCCAATGCATATTCCAGGTGCAATTTTTCTCCTCCACCCCAAAAAGGTGTAGTATTAAAGAAGCATATTTTTTTTGAATCAAGCAATTGATTTTTTTTGATTTAGCTTAAGCAATTTACGATATTTTTGAGCCGTTGCATAGGCAGAATTCTTACACACTATATAACCATAATAACCATCCAAAAATCCGAGTTTTAAAATATAATCCCTAAAAAATTTAAACTTTGATTTATAAAATATCTTAAATCCACTACTTGTATTTCCTTTCTCAAAAGCGGCTTTGGCACTAATATCGGTAAAATAATCAATTTGTTTCAGGTGCTGTTCTGTGGTGTAAAAAGAATAATGCAAAATATCGTAATTGATGTGTTTTATGTTGACCCCATCTTGCATGATAACTTTGTCGTGAGGGTTTATTCCTCCCCATTTACCTTTTTTTGTATCCCACAAGCGCAATTTTTTATCAGGATACCAGCCACCATGTTTAATCCATGCCCCGCAAAAATTGGTCAAACGATTAAAGCTGTAACCATCATATTGCCAGTTATTTTTTACTTTACGTATTTCTGAAGCTAATTCATCTGTTAAAGCTTCGTCAGCATCTAAAGAAAGTACATATTGGTTTTTGGCCTGAGTGATTGCCCAATTTTTTTGTTCAATGTGCCCGTCAAATTGATGTTCTATAAAGCGAACTCCTTTTTCAATACAAATTTGTTTGGTTTTGTCTGTAGAGAAAGAATCCACAACAACTATTTCATCAGCAACAGAAGCAACAGAAGCTAAACATCGGGCAATGTTTTTTTCTTCGTTAAAAGTAATAATGACTACTGATAATTGGATTTGCATAGTACAAATATGCGAAAAATACAGGAGTTCTTTTAGAAACCTGAATTCGACATAATAAATCATTGTCAGTTTGAGTAATTTTCGAAAGAAAATTGTATCGAAAACCAATTATTTTTTCCCTAAAAAGATATTCTCGATAAAAAATTCTGAGTCAAGCCTAAAATAACAACGTGTGTTAGGCTTTTTTTAGTGTAAACGAAAAGGTAGAACCCACATCAACAGTACTTCTTACATTAATTGTTTGGTTGTGTGCCTCAACAATGTGTTTAACAATAGACAATCCAAGGCCTGATCCTCCAGTTGTTCTTGCTCTTCCTTTATCCGTTCTGTAAAACCGTTCAAACAAGCGAGGTAAGTGTTCTTTTTC
>CAYRAD010000008.1:0-7470 GCA_964422135.1 uncultured Vicingus sp. | reverse complement strand
TTCCTTTATCCGTTCTGTAAAACCGTTCAAACAAGCGAGGTAAGTGTTCTTTTTCTATTCCAACCCCATTATCAGTTACTTCTACCAATACATTATCGTTCATGTCGAACAATTTTACCTGAGTTTCTCCTCCGTCACTTCCATACCAAATCGAATTAACAATTAAATTAATCAACACTTGGTTAATTTTTACTATATCAGCTAAAACCCACAACGGTTTAGTTGGTTTATTAATAAATTTTAGGGTAATATTATTTTCTTTTGCCCTCATCTCCAATGCAGAAATAACTTCAGAAATTATCTCCACTAAATCAAATTTTTCAACATTCATTTCAATCATTCCTGATTCTAATTTAGAAATATCATCAAGGTCCTCGATTAAAGTAATCATTCTTTCTACACTTTTGCTGGCTTTTTGTAAGTAGTTTATGTTGATGGCTGGATCTTCCAAACCTCCCTCTAAAAGCGTTAGCAAATAACCTTGAATATTAAAAATAGGGGTTTTTAATTCGTGGGAAACATTTCCAACAAAATCCCTTCTATATTCTTCAAGTCCTTTTAACCGTTTTATTTCTTCTTTGTTAGTTTTATCCCATTCTTCAACTTCTGATTTCACAGAACTCAAAACATCTGTATTAAAATCAAAATCTTTTACATTTTCTCCTTTTTTTAGTTTAAGGTTGTGGATTGTGCGATAAATTAATTTGATTTTTTTGTAAATAAATTTTTCTATAGCTATTCTAAACCCTACATATGAGATTATTATCGTTACGGGAAATACAAATAGAAATAAAAGATTGAATTGTTTAAAAATGAAATAATCAATTAAAACTACGATTAAAGTAACAACTAGGCCTACTAATAAAGATATTCTGAGGGCTATTCCGTTGGGGGTGAGGTCTTTCATTGGAGCAAATGTAGGTTTTCTTTTAATAAAACAGATTCCCAGTCAAGCTGAGAATGACAGTTTTTTACGATTCATATTTATAACCAACTCCTTTAATTGTTTTGATATAGTGATCTCCCAACTTTTCCCTGAGTTTCCTAATATGAACATCTATGGTTCTATCACCAACAACAACATCACCACCCCAAACTCTTTCTAAAATAATTTCTCGAGTAAAAACCTTTCCTGGTTTTGACATTAATAGTGCTAATAATTCAAATTCTTTTTTTGGTAAAGAGTATTCCTCCTTCCCTTTAAATACTAAGTATTTTTCTCTATCAATTTTTATATCACCTTGTTGTTCTTCTATTGCAACATTTTCTTCTCCTGATTTTCTTCTCAAAATAGCTTTTACCCTACTAACTAACAATCTTGGTTTTATTGGTTTTGCAATGTAATCATCAGCACCGGCATCAAATCCAGCAACCTGAGAATAATCTTCTCCTCTGGCACTTAAAAAGGCGATAAGCGTGTTTTTTAGTTCCTCAATTTCTCTAATTTCCTGACAAGTTTCAATACCATCCATCTCTGGCATCATCACATCTAAAATAATTAAATCTGGTTTAATTTTTTTAGCGATTTCAATGGCCTCTTTTCCACTGGTAGCTGATGTAACATCATATCCTTCTTTGGTCAAGTTATAACCAATGAATTCAATAATATCTTGCTCATCATCTACTAATAATATTTTTTCATTACTCATTATGCAATAATTTTAAACGAAGTTACAATTCTATATTTTTTAAGATGTTAATTTAATATTAATTAATTGTTTCATCCTTGTTATGCTTGGTCTTTTTATTAAAAACCAACATTAATCTTTCTGTTGAATAATATTTACTTAACATGATGGTAAAATAAGTATAAGATTCCTTTTATACTCCAGTAATACAAGGTGCATTACTTTGCCTCATAAAATAATTATAAATTAAAATAAAAAAAATGAAAACAAAAAACTTATTACTAATTGCCACTATTACAATTGGCCTTGGAAGTGTTTTTACTTCCTGTTCAAAAAAGAGTGGTTGTACTGATCCCACTGCAAATAATTTTGATGCTAACGCTGATAAAGACGATGGTTCTTGTACTTATACATCAACCACACCACCAGTAACATGCGCAAACTGTGTAACCATAACAGATAATGGTTCTGGTGTAGGAACATCACACTGGACAAATGATAAAGTATATTTATTAGATGGTTTTTGCTTTGTTAATTCAGGACAAACATTAACAATCGATCCAGGAACAGTTATTAAAGGAAAACCAGGAACTGGGGCAAATGCTTCTGCTTTAATTGTTGCTCAAGGGGGAATGATTAATGCTTGTGGAACAGCTTCACAACCTATTATTTTTACATTTGAGGCGGATCCTTTAGATGGTTCTGTTCCTAACACAACTGTTGGACAATGGGGTGGTTTAATTTTATTGGGTTATGCTCAATTAAACACTGTTCCTAGTACTCAAAATATTGAAGGAATTCCTACTTCTGAACCTAGAGGATTATATGGTGGAACTAATGATGCTGACAATTCAGGAACATTGTGTTACATTTCTATCCGTCACGGTGGAACAGACATTGGTGCAGGAAACGAAATTAATGGTTTAACTCTTGGTGGTGTTGGTTCTGGAACTTCTATTAACTACATTGAGGTTATTGCAAATGCGGATGATGGTGTTGAGGCTTTTGGTGGTGACCCTCAAATAAAACATTTTCTTTCTGCTTATTGTGGTGATGATTCTTTTGACAGCGATCAAGGTTTTAGAGGAAAATATCAATACATTGTTTCTGTTGAAGGAACTAATTCTGATAGGGGAGGAGAACATGATGGTGGAACAGTTCCTGAAGATGGAACACCTTATGCTCATCAATTGTTTTACAATGCGACCTATATAGGAAATGGATTAACTAGAGCTGCTACATTTAGAGATAATGCTGGAGGAGAATATCACAACTCTATCTTTGTAGATTTTGCAAAAGGTTTTGACATAGAAATGTTAGCAAGTGGTCAAGATAGTTATAAAAGATTCCAAGCAGGAACATTAAAATTTGAAGACAATGTTTTCTATAACATTGGTGCTGGTACTACTGCTGCAGATATTTTCAAAGTAGCTTATGGTGTTGGAGCTACTGCCAACCCAGATTCAACTACTTCTGCTGCTACGTTTGCCAGTTATTTTACAACAGCTGGAAATACTGTGGCCAACCCTGGGATTACAGCTGCTAACCCTGTTCCAACAGGAAATTTGCCTGCAGGAACTGCTCCTACAGATCCTTTTTTCGATGCTGTAACTTATAAAGGTGCTTTTGATCCAGCAGGAACAAATTGGGCACAAGGTTGGACATTAACTTTCCCATAATTAATCTTTTAAATAAAATTATAAGCCCCCTGTAACCGCAGGGGCTTTTATTTTTGATAGTAATTAATTAATCTACAGCTAACAGATGCTTAACATTTGTTTAACGGCTTAATTATATCCCTAGTCTTTCTTTGTGACATGAAAAGAACACTACAAATCATTATTTTATCCTTAATAGCAACTACAATTTTTGCTCAAGGAAATATAGCTGGAAAAGTTACCAGTGCAGAAAATGGAGAGACTTTAATAGGTGCAACAGTACTAATTAAAGGAACAACAACAGGAGGACTAGTAGATTTTGATGGAAATTATGTTATTCCAAATGTTAGTGCAGGGCAACATACAATTATCTGTTCATACATTTCTTTTCAGGCAGACACTTTTGTGGTAACAGTTAAAGACGGAGAAACAAGTACTCATAATTTTTCACTAGCCACCTCACGTATGGCTATTGAAACATTTACAGTTGAAGCAAAAGCGGACCGAAAAAATGAAGAATACCTGCTTCAGGTAAAGAAAAAATCTGCTTCTCTAATGGAAACAATAGGAGCAAAAGAAATTTCAAAAAGAGGAGATAATAATGTTGCTGCGGCTGCAAAAAGGGTTACCGGCTTAACTGTTGAAGGAGGTAAATATGTCTATGTTAGAGGTTTAAGTGATCGTTATAGTTTAACAACACTAAATAAAGCTCAACTTCCTGGTTTAGATCCCAACAGAAATGCTGTTCAGTTGGATTTATTTCCAACCAATATGATTGAAAACATGAAGGTCATTAAAACCTTTACTCCTGATTTGCCAGGAAGTTTTACTGGTGGGTTGGTAGACATTGAAACAAAAGATTTTCCTGATCATTTTACGTTGCAATTTTATTCCTCATTAAGCTATAACAGTAACTCCAGTTTAAAAAATAATTTTTTAACTTATAATGGAGGTGGAACTGATTATTTAGGTTTCGATGATGGAACAAGAGAAAGACCAGTCTCAACCAATAATATCCCTGCATTATTTGTAGAAAATCAGCTCTTAACAAAAGTTACAAAATCACTTAACAAAGAAATGGGGGTGAGTAGAAAAACTTCTTTTTTAAACCAAGGGTATAATTTTTCTGTAGGAAATAAGATAAAATTTTTAGGAAAAGACTTGGGGTTTGTCACAGGATTGTCTTATCGTAAAAACTACAACTTTAGAGATAAAGACGCTCAAACAAACCGCTACAACCTTACAGGAAAAGTTGCTGATGTTAACCAACTAAATGCTGAGCGTACATTAAAAGATACACAAGGGCAAGAAAATGTGTTATGGGGTGCTTTGGCTAGTTTATCATACCAGCTCGCCAAAAACCATAAAATAGGGGCTGTATTTATAAGAAATCAAAATGGAATTTCAACAGCTACTTTTCAAGAAGGAGAAATACCATCAGACCAACCTGGATTATATTTTCAAACTCGAGCATTAGAATACACCCAAAGCACACTAACAAGTTATCAAGCAAAAGGAGAACATTCTTTTGAAAAACTAAAAAAATTAAACGTAGATTGGTTATACGCTTATTCGCGTTCAAAACAAGACCGGCCAGACCTAAGATACTTTTCAAATGATTATTCAGTAAACGAAACAACAGGAGACACAACATATAATATTCAAGCATCTATTTATCCTGTTCCTACAAGGTATTGGAGAACCTTAGAACAAAAGACTTCTGATGCAAAAATCAACTTTGCTTTTAATTTAAAAGAGGTTGAAGACAAGGTTTCTAAAATTAAATTTGGTGGTGCTATGCTAAAACAAAATAGGTTGTTTAATGAGAAAAGATATAACTACCGCTCACAAGGAAATGTTAATTTTAATGGGAGTATTGCTGAGTACCTGAATGATAGTAATATGGTGTTACCAACCGCAGGAAATCCTAACTCAAACTATATTTATATTGAAGAAGCAACGGAAAGAAAAAACAGTTATTCTGCTGATCAGTCTGTTTATGCTGCTTATTTAATGGGAGACATTTGGGCAACAAAAAAACTGAGAATTGTTGGTGGTGTAAGAATGGAAACAACTGACATCCTTTCAAGAAGTTTAGATAGCACCCAAAAAATTGGTCAATTAAATAATTTAGACTTTCTTCCTGCTCTAAATACCACTTATGCTCTTAACAAAAAAACGAACTTAAGGGCTGCTTATTCTAAAACATTAGCAAGGCCAACTTTTAGAGAAATTGCTCCTTTCTCTACCTATGATTTTTCCACCAATTGGATATTAATTGGTAACCCAGACTTAAAAAGAACCTTGGTTAATAATTTTGATGTAAGATATGAGGCCTTCCCTAATTTTGGTGAATTGTTTTCTGTAGGTGCTTTTTATAAAACCTTCTCTGGCCCTATTGCACTTGTTTTTAATACACAGGCCCAAAACTCAGAGCTAACTTGGCGTAATCAAGATGAGGCCACAGTGTATGGTTTAGAGTTAGAAATTAAGAAAAAGCTTGGGTTTATTTCTACTGACAGAAATCAATTTAATGTGGGAGGAAATTTTACTTATGTCAGTTCTTCCGTAAGTATTGATAAGCAAGAATTAGAGCTTATCAGAGCACTTGATCCTGGCGCCAAAGATACACGTCCAATGTTTGGTCAGTCGCCCTATATTGTAAATCTTTATTTCGGTTATAATAATGACTCTTTAGGGTTGTCTGCCAATTTAAACTACAATGTATCTGGAGAAAAAATTGCCGTTGTTATTGTTGGTGCCACACCAAATGTATACCAACAACCTATACATCAATTAGGGTTTAATGTTACCAAAAAAATAGGTAAGAAATTTAGCTTTAAGTTTATAGCGCAAAACATATTAAACCCTATAGTTAAAAAGACTTACAATTATAAGGATAAGGAATATATCTTTAATTCGTACAAAAAGGGTGCTACATTTAGCTTAGGAATTAAGTATTTGATTTGATAAAAAAAGTTTATGCCAACTGATAACCAACCCCTTTTACAGTATTGATAATGTTTTCTCCAATCTTCTCTCTAATTTTTCGAATATGAACATCAATAATTCGAGTGTTGATGCATTTACCTTCTTTCCACACCTTTTGTAAAATTTCTTCACGAGAAAATACTTTTTGAGGTTTATTAATCAATAAAAAAAGCATTTCAAATTCTTTTCTAGGTAACGAATAGGATTTACCATCATTATAAACCAAATAGCTTTCTCTATCAATTTTAAGGTTATTAACTGAAAGAATTTTTGGTTTAGTTTGTTTTGGATTTAATGGTTTTCTTTTTAATAAAGCCTTAATCTTTTTTAATAAAACCAGGGGATTGATTGGTTTAATAATATAATCATCAGCTCCAGCTTTAAAAGCTTCTATTTGAATGTAATCTTGTTCATCATCTGTAAACAATATTATAAAAGAATTTAAAGCATTTTCTGATTTTAATTGATGACATAATTCTATACCATCTGAATTAGTAAGATGTAAATCCATTAAGATAATATCAGGATAATTTTTATAAATAGTGTTGATGCAGTTTTCATCAACCGCAGAATAAGTGGAAACACAAAAACCTTCTTTTATAAAAAGAGTTTTTAGTATTTTTAATTCTTCAGAATTATTACTTAGTATATCAATAATAGGTGCCATATCTAATTTTTAAAATTACCTTAGGCATCTATTTTTAGGGTTAATACAATGTTAACGGTCTATTATTTTAGCGTAAAATATTCTTATTGGAATTCTTTTTTGTTAGAAATCTGACCTTTCTCGTCCCACATTAACCAAACACCGGTTTTTTCTCCGTTGGTATAATACATTTCGTAACGTTTAACCCCGCGTTCATCCCAAATTAACCATTTACCATCCTTTTTACCTTTGTTATAATTAGCTTCAGCTAATTTATTCCCATTGACTGACCAACGAACCCATTTGCCATTCTTTTCTCCATCTTTAAAATAACCTTGTTCCATAATTTCATTAGTAGGGTAGTAAAATTCCACCGATCCGTTTTCCTTCCCATTTTTAATGGTATAAACTGCCTCTTTTGTGCCATCATTAAAATAGGAGACATAAATACCCGAATATTTTTCTCCATTCTCATCAATATAAAATCCAGCCGTTTTTTTAATTTGCTGACCGAACAAGGAGAACGAAATAATTAATAATACAAATA
>CAYRAD010000007.1:9943-21668 GCA_964422135.1 uncultured Vicingus sp. | reverse complement strand
GCATCAGCTACAGACACAGCTGTGTGTGGTGCTCTAAATAATACCATTTTCCTTTTACCTCCGTTTAGTTTTTAAACTCCAAATACTCTTTTTGACTTCTTTTTAAGAGTTTTTAGATCCTTTTTAGCTGATTTTAATAATTTCTTATCTTCTGAAATTGCTTGTTTTATTCCTTTAGCATATCCCATTTCTCTAGCATTTTTATTGTATTCTATTATTTTTCTTCTATATATTTTTTTTGCTTCTTGTTGTTCTTTAAATGAACCTATCAAACCTTTTCTTAATCTAACTTGTCTAATTCTTTCTTTGAGATCCATTATTGTAAAACTCCTCCTATTGCTACATTATCTACTTCACAAGCTGAAGCTAAATTTTGTGCTTGACATCTAAATTTAAGCTTGAAATTAGCATTATTATCAGCACTTGGTCCTAGAGTTCCATTAAATCTTGTATAAGGCGTAATAAGGCCTGTATTGTCTAGTATGCTCTCATATCCTGATCCATTATAGTATGAAGCATTTAATGTATTATTTGATCCAAATGCTATAGTTTTAGCATAGAACTCATAAGTAATATTAACCAAACCTGTTGTGTCTATTGGTACTTCTACTTCAGATATTGATTGTAAAGCTCCCATTGAGTAAATACCTTCAAAAGGATCTGTTGTTATATTCCAACCATGACTTCCTCCTGTTGCCGTTGTAAAGTTGTATATTTGTACTATATTTTGATTTGAAAGTACTGTTGGAGTTGCATTTGAAAGAGTTATTGGTTCAGTAAATGTATTTGTTGCTAAAACTACTTCATTATCAGCAGTTCCTACGGCTATGCTAACTACTATTGGAATCATAACTATTGCTAATATGATCAAAGTAATAGTTCCTGTAGTTACTTGACCTTTACCGTTCATTTTTCTTTGGTCCTCCAATAAATTTACTTAATCCTGCTAATATTCCCATTATGAACATTAATACAATTACAGTTATAATTGTTCTTGTTGTTGATGAATTGCTAAATCCTATATCATTATATTGGTAATTTACGTCATAAGCACCTGCAAATGAATTATTAAGTAGGCTTATTATTCCATTTGGTTTATTCAATAAGTAATCAGTACCTTGTACCAAGTTTACTGTGCTTGTGAAGTTAAAAGGAGTGTTTAATGTTACATTCCATGAATTGGTAGCCAAAGTACCTGATTCAAATCCATCAAAGAATAATAAAGTACTTATTAAATTAGATAATAATGGAGCAGAATCTTCTATTCTGTCATTAGCTATTACTTGTGATGTCCATTTTTCTCCAGGTATGGTTGTATTTGAATCTAAAGTATATGTGTTTGAAGAATTTAATAATAATACTTGTGCTTGTGTTATTGGTCTATCAATTAATTGGAAATTATCAATAGCACCATTCCATTTTTCACTAGGGAAAGAATCTGATCTAGAACCTAATCTTAAACCTTGTGTTGTTCCAGGTACGCAACCTAAAGTACCTGTAACTCCTCCTATTTGGACGCCATCTAAATAAACTGTAACTCTACCATTATCATTAGAAGCCACCCAATGGTGGTATGATCCATCAAAAGCATCAGTTCCTCCAACACTAAATACGCCACAGTTCTCGAATACCCAATACATATTAGATCCTGCTTTACCAAAGATAAATGTTGTTCCTGGACCTGCAAATACATTTTCTCCTACTATCCATCTAAAACCACCTGGTCCTATATCATCTCTAGCCCAAACCGAAATAGTCCAATTATTACCTATTCCTGAAGCACCACCTGTTGTTTGATTCATAAATATATAATCATTTGTTCCATCAAATTCATAAGCACCAAATCCGTCATGTCCTCCTGTTGGATTGAATGTAGCTCCTGAAACATTCATAAATGTATTATATGTTGAATAATCTTTAGTGTATGTTGAATTAGATCCTCCTTCAAATGGAGCATTTACATAGTTCCAAGATATACCTTTTAATCTCCAATCAGTTATATTTGTAATTGCATTTCCATCAGGATCTGAAGAAATCCATTGAGTAATTAAGTTATCTCCTGGCCTTGCAGGATTAAATCCTGAAGTTGAATTTAATACTACACTTGAAACAACAGGTGCTGTTTGAGTTAATACATTTATTTGATTTGAGCATAAAGTATTTCCATTTTCTGTACCATCATTAGCAGTAGCACAAGCAGTAATATTATCTCCTCCTGTCAATTCTTGTGAGTTCAATAACCAGTAATTTGGAGTAGCCAATGTAGATAATTGTTGATCAGATAAAACACTATTAAAGTATTGGAATTGATCTATTTGCCCTGAGAATCTTTGTCCATCATTACTACCGTCATTACAAGCGAAACCCATTGAACCAATTTGATAATCACAACCATTGTCAGCAGGTCTTGTAGCAGGTTCAGTATCTTCTAAAACTCCATTAATATAAACTCTAAAATCAGATCCGTCATAAGTACAAGCAACATGATACCATGCACCAGTATTACCTATAGTTGTAGTTGAAACAGCACCATCAAATGTAGTAGAAGTTAAACCAATACCACAAGTTATTTTATTTCCTGAATCTACTAATAATGCCAAATCTGAAATACCAGCAATATCATTTTTAGTAAATATATATTGTGGACTTGCACTTGTACTTGTTGAATTAACCCATGCACTTATTGTTAAATTAGAGGGATATAAATCAGCATTGTAAGGAATATGAACATGATCAGGCACTAAATCACTAAAAGTATAACCATTCCCCCAAAAAGAAGGACCATAATCACTTGATTTGAACGTTCCTGTATCTCTTATATATGTTGTATGATCATAACTTGAATAATCTTTTGTATTGTTCTCTAAATCAGGTTCAAAAGGTATATTCAATAAGTTAAATGAAGTACCGAAGTTTCTCCAATCAGTTATATTAATTATTGAATCTCCATCTGTTTCTGAAAGATTGATCTCTAATGTAATATCTTCAGCAGTTGTATTAAATCCAAATTTACTAGTTATTGTTGCTGAAGTTACATTTGTAGCATTGTTTACTGAAGGAGGAGGATCAGGACCACTACCATTAAAGTAAACTATAACTCCAACCCAATCTAATTGAACATTGTTAAAATCTGCTCCTGTTTTATTTAATCTAACTCTAAAATTTGCGTCTGTGAATGAATCATTAGTCCAAGTAGTACCCCATAAATCATCAGGCATACCTAAAATATCTGTTTCCCTAGTATTTGTTGGATAACTAGATCCATAACCTGTTGTAGTATATGTAGATCCACCATCATTAGATAATTCAACATCAAATCCTTGATTAGCAAAAGAAGGATCTTTACCTGCAACATATAATTCAATACCACTTATTATAGCACCAGGAGGAATGTCATTTATTGTATAGTTAAAATAATCTTGTTCTTGTCCGTTTCTGTTCTCAGTAGCATAAGCATTATCTAAAAAGTAACCTAATGTAGGATTTAAGAAATTATTGAATGTTTCCCCTGTAGCTGAAGCGTTGTGTCCTTCTGAAGCATTATAAGGAATTACATAAGTAAGATTTATGTAAGGAGGATTAGAAGGAAAACCAGTTTTTCCATAAAATTGTTTTTGTGAAGGATTAAGTCCATATTGTAAAATTGAATCCCCATTTGAAGTTAAAGTAGCAGTTCCTAATTGATTATCAGGATCAATAATCCTAAAAGAAGTGGCTCCTAATCCAAGATCAGCGTCTAAAATAGAAGTAGCATTTATACAAGCGTAGGTATTTACAGTTGTAGATGACCAAACTTCATTAGTATATGATAATCCTTCTGTTTGGCCATTCCAAGTACCAGTAGTTATTGCTGAAGTCCAACTACTGTCTAAAATCCTAGTAACATTTGCGTCATTGTCAGTAGTTCCGGCTGTATTTATATAAAGACATAACTCAGCTTTACTAACTGCTGTAGCAGAAGTAGGTATTTGTGAAGTATTCCAAAGCATTTGGAAACCTCTATTTAAAGATACATCTCCTGCAAAGGCATTGGCTATAATTCTATTACTATCTAATTGAATATCATAAGAAGTAACAGCAAAAGCAGAACTAGATAAAAGTAGGATCATAACAAAGAAACTAATAAGAGCTTTCATCTTCATTATTTCATTTCCTGACTTTAAGTATTTAATCATTTAGTCACTAAATATCCTCTTATACATGAAGTACAAGAGTATTCCTCCAAATATGAATCCCAATGTCCCAATCCAAGTTTTACTAATCCAACCTGATCCTGTTGTTAAAACTGTAAGTAAAGGAATTATGAAAGCTATAACTACATATCTACCTGCACCCATTAAAAATAATAAAATAATTAATAATCCAATTAAAAATAGAGCAAATAATAAATAAGTACCAAACATATCAACAGCAAAAAAGTTCTGTATATTTCCGAATATTCCTGTAATATTAGTCATTGTCCACCTGAACTCCCTCTACTCAAGAATACTATTCCCATAGCGAATATTACTGTTGGTATCGATAATAACATTTGTAGCCAAATTGGTAAACCTAATGCTCCACCACATACTAAAGGAGCAAACAATATACTAAGTGAGAAATTAATAAATCCTAATATAAATCTAATTCCATCAATAAATATACCAAATGTTGAAGTTGAAGAAGATACTGAACCAGTTTCTACTTTAGTGGGTAATGATCCTGTAAAATTACCTCCTGCTTGAATAGAGCTATTTCCAACATCAAATAAATCTGAATATATATTACAAGAATTTGGTACAGCCATTTCAGTACTAGCAATAGCAAAAACTAATCCCATACATACTGTGAATAAAAATGAGTTCATTAATGCTCCCATTAGTCCGTCCTCCCTGTTGCTAAGTAAATACTAAATACCAAGATCATTGGTATTAGTACAGCAAATGAACTAATCCAACCTACAATAGAAAATCCAATTAAAGTTAATATTGCTAATATTCCTGCACCAACAGGACCTATGAAAGTAACAAAAGTAAGACCTATAGCCACGCTAAGGAATATAGCTAATATAGAACTCCAAGTTGTACCTAAACTGTTTGTAATTCCAGGAGAAATACCTGCAACACTAGTACTAGTAGGAGTTATTGATCCTAATATTAAATAAGTTTTATTTACCACTAATAACTCTGTTGAATTTATTGCTTTTAAAGTATATGTAACATCTACTGAATTTCCAGTTACCAAAGTAGTATTAAGAGTTATTCCTGCTGTACCTCCTGCCGGAGATCCTGAAACAGTATTTGAAACTGTAGCATTGTTAAAGAAACTACTAACTGTAAAATAATCTATTTGCCCTCCTGCTGATGATGTTGTAAAATCAAACGATTGCGTTTCATTAGCAACTAAAGGCCCTTCAAATGGATCTATTAAGTATTCAATATCAAATAAGAAATTATCAAAATCAACTACTGATGTCTGTTGTAAAACTATAGTAAATTCTGATTCTGTTGGTTCAATATCAATAGTTCTAGAAGTACAACAAGGAGCAGAAATCATAATTCTATAAATTGTATTAGGATTAAGGAAAGCATTAACAAATCCTAAAACTCCAGTATTTTCATGTTGAACTGTTCTAAAAGCACTATCTACAAATTTTGTAAAAATTAAATCTGCGTCCTCTACAGGAGAAGAACCTGAATCAATTATATTAAATTTGACATTATTACCTTTAGAAGAATTTAATAAATATAAAGTTAAATTATCTGCTGAAGTACTAACCGTATAAAAATTACTTCTAGCAGGATATGAAGTTGCTGAAACATCAAATCTATGTAGTCCTAATTGGAAAGCACCAATATTAAATGTACCAGTATTTGTAAAGAAAAATTGAGTAGCAGTTGAAGTAATATCTTTCAAAGTACCATCTTCTAAAATTAAATTATTTGTATCTTCATCTCTTATTTCAATATTGAAATTTCCTAAAACAGTTACATTTGAAGCAGTTAAGGAGGACCAAGAAGCAACATCAAATTCTAAAGTCTTAGTTGCATTATTCCAAACAAGATTAGTACATTGAGGAGGATTGCATTTGGTTTCATTTGCTAATATTAATGATCTATTAGAAGTAAATTCAGGAATGGTAAATATAGTCGGTTGAACATCAAAATCAGTTAAATTAGTCAAAACAACATGAGCTAAAGTATTTAAATCAGTTTCAAGACTAGAATTTAAAGCAACAATATTATTTCCCAAAATCACAGAATCAGGATCTATTAATTGGATATTTGTATTATTCCAAACAATTTTATTTTCTCCATTGTTTATTAAAAGAGTACTATTTGAAGCTCCTGAATTTGTTATTGCTCCTAAAAATGAATTTTGAAATCCAGTTAAAATATTGTTTAAAATTTTGGTAAAATCATCTCTGAAGAACATGAAAGCTCCAATATTACCTGATCCTTCTGCTACATTATTAGAAACTGTTGTATTTTCTCCTGAAAGAATTTGTAAGTTAAGAGCAAAACCAGTACCAGTAGTAAAATCATTACCATCAATTAAATTATTATTTCCTTGAATCAAATACACAGCAGATCCACCGGCATTTGTAAAAGTGTTATTTCTGATTATTTTTTGACTTAAAGAACTACCCCAATAACACATATTATTAAGACAACTTTCAAAAGTATTGTTTGTTATTTGTGTTTGACCGGAATTTGTATTGTCAAATATATGTGTATTTCCTGTTCCTGAAACTGTTTTTACTTTGAATACATTATCAATAACAAGAGAGTTTATACTTGTTGTATCTAAAGTAATGTCCCCTTCTCCACCAATACCAGTACCATTAGAAATTATATTTTTTTCTATTACAACACTTGGAGAATTTTCTATTTGAGTTGAAATTGCTAAAAAATCAAATGTATTATTAAAATAATAAGATGGATTATTAGAATTTTGATCAGATACTCCAATACCGTCCCCATTTTCTAATCCTTTGAAAATATTATTGTTTACTATAACGTTTAAAGAATTATCCGAACTAAATCCTACTGAAAGATCTCCAATGTTAAAAGTATTTTGAGTTGCTGTATTATTTTCTCTACCACTTTGAAAAATACATTCATATCCATTACTACAAGAAATATTATTATTAAAAACATAAATATTATCTGAGTTTAAACGTATTCTTTCTTTAGTTTGTGTATCTATAAAGTTATTGTTTTGCAATAAAGCTGAATCTTGTAAAATAACAGTAGCACTTGAACCACTGCTTCTAAAGATGTTATCAAAAATAAACATATTTGGAGAAGCACCGGTAATTACAGAATCAACAAACTCAACATCAGTAACAGTATGATTCCCAAGCCCATCTAAGATTAATTCAACATCTTTTAATCCAACATTGAATAAAGTTGAATTAAATGTATCATAAGGAGTAGATTCGAACTCTACAGATCCACCACCTACTATATAAATTGTTGAAGGGATATTTTTAACATACCAGTTCATAGCTTCCTCAAAAACCATAATATCAGGAGGAGTAGATGTAATTCTGAAACCACTACCTATCCATGCGTTTCCTGTGGAAAATAATCCATCTATAAATATTCCTGAATTAGAGCCGGTTGCCGAAATAGAAGGATTATCGTCAGTAACAGTTGTTCCGATTTGTGTCCAAGTAGCACCATTCCAACAATGTCTTTTAACTGTTTCATTTGAACCAATAAATCCGTCCCAATGTAACTCAACTCTTAAAGCTATATGATCAGGAGATTGGGTAAAACAAGTTTCGTCCAAAGTTACGTTTTCAGTACCTACTCCTGTTTTCATAACCCACTCTGATAAATTTGTTGCTTCAGGTGGTTTTGAGTAATTAATATAGTAATAAAAATCACTACTTACTTGATCAGTTACATAACTACCATCATATTTCAAACCACAAACACCATCTTCCGTAATTGTAGTTTCGTTTGTTTGTTCTTGATAACAGTATCCATCTTGTTGTAAACCTTGAATCAATATACTACTATTTCTTATCTTTACAGAAGAAGGAGTATGTATTCCCGGACAAATATCTGTATCTTCAGTAATTATAGCACTTCCAGTTAAGTTTTCACAAGCCATAGCACCGACTATCATCAACAAGAACATAGCAGGAATTAGGAGGATTTTTTTATTCATATCTTTTGTCCTCCTATTCTATCGGCCTTTGCACAGTTGTAAATGTGACAATGGCTATTAATATTCCAAGTCCTAAAAACAAAGGATATAATTGAACAATGTTCGTCAAAAAGTCATCTGTACTTGTATTAACCAGTTGAGCTACAGTATTTTGTAGAATTGGAAGTACAGCATTAAATGTGATAATAGTAACCAAAGTTAAAACTATCGCAATTATAGTGATTTGTCCGTTCATTGTCTTTATGTCATATTTTTGCATTTTTCCTCCTAAAACATATCGAGTATATTGTTACTTTTTCTTTTTTGGTTCTTTTTTCTTTTTGGAGTTGATCCAAAAGAAAGCATATCATTATTTTTTGATCTCTTTGATGGATTTCCTAAAAATGAATCCATCATATTATTTGAACTTCTAGATGGAGATCTTCTTTTTGAAGATTTTTCTATTCTTTGTGCTTCCATTTTACCAAATTCAAATATTTTCTTACCTGCAACAACTCCACCTTTAGCTAAAGTCTTTCCAACAACTTTAGATCCCTTAGCAACATTTTTAGCGAAAGTTTTTGGTGCGTCCCTTAATTTTGTTTTTATTCTTTGTCTAAATCTTGCTTTATCTACTCCTCTTTGAGTAGCTTTATTTAAAGAGTCAGCTCTTTCTTCTGCCTTTACTAGAGCTTGTTCTTTTTCAAATGCTTTCATTTCAAGTTTCTTTTCTTCATCTGTTTTAAAAAATCCCATTTTTCCTACTATAGTCCTCCTTTCATTTGTTCAAAAGTAGGGAATCGTGATTTTCCTGCTTGGAAATCTTTTAAGAATTTCCTTCCTGATTTAACAGTAATTTTAGGGAATGTAGCAGGTCCTTTTTTAGCAAATTGTGTAGATTGTACTGAAAGTGGATCTGAAATAACTGTAGGGAAAAATTCTACATTTTCAAATAATAATTTCTTTTTCTTTTTCTTCTTACCTGATTTTTTCTTTGATCCTAATGGGAAACCAAATCCAAATGGTATGATCGGAGTTTTTGGAACTCTAGGAGTACCGAAGAAACTACCACCAATAAATGGTTTTGGTACTGCTTGTTGTCTTGTAGCTTGTCTTGTAGTTTGACCTTGTAATCTTGATTGGAATTGTTGTTGTAATAAATTTTGTCTTTGTATTTGTGATGATTTTTGTTTTGGTTTTTGTGTTTGACCAGTTAAAGATATAATTCCTTGTGTTTGGCCTGTAAGACTACCCAATAACAAATTAGATGAAGTTGATGTTGAAGATCTTAACTTAGGTGCTGATATTGTGTTAATTATTGATCCACCTGAAATTGGTTTAAAAATCTCCTCAGATCCAGTTTTTAGAATCGTTTGTTGAGAAGAATCTAGATCTGAGGAGCTTGTTGTTAATGGAGTGATAGACGTTACTCCAAATAACTGAGATTCCTTTGAAGGAGTTGCTCTAACAGATGTAAAGGCAAAAGGTACTGTAATTCCAAAAGTGGAAGTAGTTTTAATAGGAGCAGATATTGTTTTTGGGGAAATAAAACTTTCACTTTTAACAACATTAATATCAGATAATAAATTATTACTTGCAAATGTTTTAACCGTTGGTTTTCCAATATCAGCAGATTTTGGAATAATGTCTAATTTACTAACTGCTCTTGGTAATCCTGTTTGTTGAATATTTTTTTGTAGTGTCAATCCTGTTTTATCTAATTTGAGTTTAGCAGGATCTTTGATTTTTAGAGATCCTTTAGGAGTATCTACAAATTTACCAACTACACTACCGAATGTTTTTTTATTTTCAGAAGCTACCAAGAAAGATGGTTGTCTTGTGGTTATACCTCCTGTTTCTGAAGTGAATAAAATATTTCTAGGAGTTTGTCCCTTCAAAATAACATTTTCTACAGTAGGAATTGTTGCTTCTGCTTGTTGATTTGAAATAAACCTACCAAATGTTTTAGGTCCTTCTGTCCTTAAAAGATCTACTTGTGTAACTCTACCTGTTCTTTCTAATGTTTGGAATGGTAATTGTAATGCGTCTTTACTTCTTGCAAAAGAAGAAGGAGCTTGTCTTGAAAATGTTTCTACTAACAACTGATCTCCTGCTTGTTTTGATCTTCCTACAGTTATATCTTCTAAAACAGTTAAGCTTTTTGATCTTGGTCTATTTTGAACAAATGTTTGTACTTTTCCTAAGCCAACAGTAAGATCATCTATTTTTTGAGTTTCAATAAATCCTCTAGTAGTTATTGTTGGAGCATTAGCTCTTGGAATTTTTAATACTTGAACATTTGGAGTTTCAGGTCCACTAAGAGAAGAAGGTAAAGAAGATTTTATTCCAGTAGGTGCTTCTTCTATTCTTACAAATGGCCTGAATTTTTGTGTTCTTAAAACATCTTGTGCTAAATCAGATTCTCCCAAACCTACTGATTTTGTTTTTATTGGTTTTAGTCCTACGATAACTCTATTACCTGTAACTGATTCTCCTACCGCAACTGCTCCTGCTCTTGATAATTCTTTTCTAGTTAGTAAATCAGCATTAGTAGAAAACTTCTGTGTTGTTAATAATTCCGATCTACCAACAATAACATCTGTGAATTTTTCTTTTTGAAAACCTGATCCACCTTTCAATAATGTTTTAGAAGCAGGTTGTGGTTTTGTTGTTTTGATTTCTTCAAATACTGAATTTTTAGGAACTGCAACCAAATTTTTTGAAGAAGTAGTAAACAAATTAGCTCCTGAAGAACCTATTTTTGCACCACCAACAAAACTGCCAACATCAACAATAGCAGGTCCTAAAATATTTGGTCTATCTACTGGATCTGCTGAAACAAATTGACCTGCTGTTTTAACAGCAAATAAAGTACCAACAGTTTTACCAACAGGAGATAAAATATTTTTAGTTACAGCAGGAGGTACAAATCTAGAACTAAGAGCAAAGGCAGTACCTAAAGCAACATTAGTAGCAACTCTTTTAGGATTATTTTTGATAGTTCTACCTGCTGAAAGACCTGTTTGTTTAATAAATTCTAAAGTACCTAATTTTTCTTGATCAGTTTTTGCTTTGTCTATTCCTCTTAAAAAAGGAGTAATTGGAGCAACCGTATCAATGACAGCAGTTGTTGATCTTGTGAATGTATCTGTTAAGGCTTTTGTTTGGGGAGCAAATATATTCTTAGGGAAAATAGGAATAGTTAAAGTTTTAGTTGTTACTGGGGCAGAAGGTTTAGTTTGTTGTATTGAAGCTTTTTGTACTGTTGTATTAAGAGCTTTCAAACCAGTATTACTAACAACTCTTGTAGCACCACCACTTGTTACAGTTGGTACAGTAAATTTAGTTGAAGTACCACCACCAGTCGTACCACCACCAGTATTTACAATACCTTCTCCTACTTTAACTGTTTGACCGGATTTAACATCAACTACACCTGTTCCTGATTTATCAGATAAAACAACTACTCCTGTTGGAGATGAAGAAGGAGCTTGTCTTGATGAAGATCTAGAAGATGAACTACTTGATGGAGAAGATCTAGAAGATGAACTACTTGATGGAGAAGATCTAGAAGATGAACTACTTG
>CAYRAD010000007.1:0-9843 GCA_964422135.1 uncultured Vicingus sp. | reverse complement strand
ATGATCTACTAGCTTGTGCAGATTTAGAAATAACTCCACCCCCTCCTCCTCTTGGAGTAGATGATGATGTACTTGTGGTTGATTTTGTGGTTGTAGTTGTTTTTGGAGCTGAGATAGTTCTAACTTTTTGAGTAGATTTTACACCAGTTACTTTCTTTACAACTTTTGAAACTGTTGATTTTATTGAATCAAAAAAACCCATTTATTTAATCTCCTCCAAATATCATATAGTGGTTAATTTCTAATTGAGTATTTAATCATTTAGTGGATTATAGGCCAAAAAGTATCACTACTGGACAATACTAGAACAGTTTTATATACCCTAAGTTTCTGAAAATAGATAAGTTGGGAATGATTAAACAGGGAGCAGGTTTGCACCTCTTTTTTCCTGCTTGTAAAGAGGATTGGAATAATGAAGGGCTACATACTGGGAATATATTTGTCAATATACCTCAATATAAAGACTTTTCTTAGCCATACTGGATATGATCAGCTTGATTTATTCCAATTCTCCCCTGCTAATTTAAGCCGATTTAAGGCAATTTGAGGTATTCAACATGAAAATAGACGAACAATATGAGAAAATAGACGAAACAAGTGTAGGAGAGCGTTCTTATATCAGGAATGTGCTTTTAGTTAATATGATTCTTAGCTGTAATAGGAGTATAGCAGATTTTAGTAGGAAATCAGGTTATACAAGATCTCACATGAGTAAACTGATAAACGGACACATGATACCAAGAAAACAAGATAAATTAAAAATTGCAAGGACATTATCTGAACAAATGAAAACTCCAATAGATTCTTTAATGTTGTTTGAGGAGGACATAGCAAACAATGGAAACTGATCAAGAAATAAATGAAAACATACTTACTATAGTTGAAACCTTAAAAAAGATATTTAAAAATTATGGAATTGAGGAAAGTAAAGTAAGATTTAGTGGAGATAGAGAGAGGATATGGAATGCAAATACTAAATTTAATTTAGAATCTGCTCATGCTATTTGTGATGAATTTAAAATTAATAAAGAAGAATTTGATAGTGAATTTTCAATACAAAAAGAATTAATGAAAAAAAGATCTTTAGCTGAAAAAGAAAAACAAGAATTAGATGATCTAAGACAAAGAGTTTTAATGGATTTGGTTTTGAAAAAAAAGAATGAAGTAACAGAAGCAATAACTCACTACATAGAAAAAAGAAATCATATCTACTCAATCAGAAGTGATAATAAAGAAGAAGTTTGGATTTATTCAAATGGTATATACATACCTGAAGGCAAATCTTTCATAAAAGAAAAATGTAGAGAAATTTTATATGAGTGTTATACAGACGCAATAGTCAATAACGTAATAGCAAAAATAATAACCGATACGTTTATTGAAGAAGTAGAATTTTTTGAACAAGAAGATAAAAAAGAAATTGCTTTGGAAAATGGAATATTAAATATCTTCACAAAAAAACTAACTCCATTTACTCCAAAAAAAATATTCTTTAACAAAATACCACTTACTTATGATCCGGATAAGGATTGCCCTTTTATCAAAAAACATTTTAGAACAGTTCTGCAAGATGAAAATGCTGTAAAACTAATTGAAGAAATATTTGGATATTTATTGATTAGTGAAAATAAGTTTGAAAAGGCATTTATGTTTGTAGGAGATGGTAGAAACGGTAAAAGTAAAACAGTTGAGTTGATGAAGCAATTTTTGGGAGTTGAAAATTGCGTAAACATACCTTTACAACAATTTGAATTAGATCCTTATTCTGTTGGAGAATTGCTACACATGAAGGCAAATTTAGCAGGGGATCTTGACAGTTCAGCTTTGAAAAGAACAGGAGTGTTTAAAACAACTGTTGGTAGAGATCCATTATCAGCTCAAAGAAAATTTAAGAACAGGATCAAGTTCACAAATACAGCAAAGCATATTTTCTGTGCAAATGAATTACCAAAAACACATGACGCAACAATAGGATTCTTCAGCAAATGGGAATTAGTAGATTTTCCTTTTACTTTTGTTGATAGGGCAGAATATGAAGATACCACTGAAGCAAAGAGAAAATTATTAAAAATTAAAGATCCTGAGATTATTTCCAAAATAAGCTCAAAATCAGAAATGAGTGGATTATTGAACTTAGCATTAGATTCATTACAGAATATTTTGAAAAATAAGAAATTTTCAGGAAATCAATCAACAAATGACATAAAAACCAAATGGATCAGAAAATCAGATAGTTTGAGAGCTTTCTTGAATGAATTTGTGCAAGAAGATGAAAATGGGGTAATAAGTAAAAAAGACTTTAAAAGTCAATATCTTATTTTCTGTAGAAATTCCAAATCAAAACCACAAGGCGACAAATCAATAAAAGACAGATTAACCACCGATTTTGGAGCTTTTGATCAAAAATTAGGTGGTGAAGGAGAACGTGAAAGTAGTTGGATTGGGGTGTCCTTTATAAACCCTTTAAAAGACGTCCAGGGAAAACCCTGTTTTTACTCTAAGAAAGAAAATAATAAATATAATACAACTGGAAATAGCACTTTCCCTGGACGTAGATTAAATTCAGATTTGCAGAAAATCTTTCAACCTTGTTCATTATGCTTACTAAATCCTGATGAAGGAAATTGGCTAAAAGGAGAAAAAGTGTTATGTGAAATTTGTATTAATAATCAAAAAAACAAAGAAATTGAGGAAATTAATATTTAACTCAAAAGTAGTTATAAAGTTTAATAAACTCATGAATTAATAATCAAATATGTTGGGAGAGTACGAGCAAAAATCAAAATCTGCTATTGCAAAAACATATAGAGAAGCAAAGGCAAAATCTGATCGGACACTCGAATTAATACAACAAGGACATTTTAAAGATCCTTTAATCACAGATGACTTATTTGATGATTATGGATCTAAGGTGTCAAGACACATAAAAAAACGAAGCGAGGAAAAATAAAATGTTTACAGTAGGAAGCAAAAAAAAACCAAAAGAAGCAGTTGTTGAAAAAACATCTGAAGTACCAAAAGAACAAACTAAAGAAGTTGAACAAATACAAGGACAAACTATAACAGATGTTTTGAAAGCTTTAACAACAATACATGAAGGAAGTTGTGTAGTAAATCTTTATGTTACTGATAATGAAGTAGTTGTGATGTCAAGTACGAAAGCTGTTGATCAACAACAAGCTCAACAACAATAATGGAAATAGTCAAAACTTGCCCTCAATGTAACCGAGTAGCTCCTAAAAATCAGAGCTATGCTTGGTGTATAAATTGTGGTGTGAGATTGATTAAAAATATGAAATGATATTTGATACAGTTTTTTACATTGTAGGAACTATTTTTTTTATAGTTGCTATTATTGTCATGTTGGGAGGATTATAAAATGAATGAAATAATACAACTGATTATGGATCTTTCCATGACAATAGGGTTTTTACTTGGTATTGGTTTAACTATGATAGTACTTGTTGCTTTGAACCTTATTAAAAAAGAAAAAAGAACCAAAAAAGAAAGATTGATCAGAATGATAAACAATAGACGACCAATATCAGAAATAAGAGAGGAATTACATTGACAGAGCTAAATACAGCCATTTTCAAGCAACTTGTGATGGCTTTTGATGGTAAGACGCCTGAACAGAATGCGATGACTTATTTAAGGGCTATGGACAAGGAAGCAAAGAGATTCATCAAAGAAGTTGAGAAATATCATAAAAAACATTGTAAATTTGAGAAATTTGACGAAAAAAAATGGAACAAACTAAAACAAACATGGATAATAGACAACCTAGACCGATTATAAAGGAATATGAAGATATGCTTTTAGAAATTAATTTTGCTTTGATGAAAAGCAAAGAAGGAAAAGAACATCTGATCAAAGAATTGGATCATCAAATAAATATTATTAAATTGACACAAAAACAAAAAGATTTAATAGACACGATAAAATATATTGAGTACAATGAAGATGGAGAAATAATGAAAATGTTTGGATCAACAAATGCGAGGAATTTTAAAAAATGGAAGAAATAATATTAACAATTTGGTCAATTATGATTTTTGCTTTGCCTTTTATTGTAATTTGGAATACATATTTGATTTGTAAAGTATTGTGGGTGGTTAAGAAGAATGGAACAGAAAAAACTTGTGGGAAGGTTCGAGTGTGCAAAATGCCTGAACAAAAACGAAAGAGAGTTTTTAATAAACATAAATAAAGGATTTATTGTTTGTATGATATGTGGAGAAATGAAAAATGAAAAAGATGAAACTATCTACGTTTAGATCAATATTTATTTTTATAGCAATCCTCTTGGTTGTTATAGAAATTAATAATCCTGCATGGTATTTTGTAATTCCATTATTATTTATTTCAAATTCAGCAGGGTATATTTATGCCTATGAAACTTATGGTCCAAGACCGGAGAAAAAAGAAAATGACAAATGAACCAATAAAAAAAATAAAATCAGGTCAAATTGAAATATCAGTTTGGGAAAATGACATTGTCAAAGATGACAAACCTAAAAAATTCAGAACCGCTACAGTACAAAAATCATATACTGATGAAAACGGAGATTGGAAAAAAACAAACAGTTTTACAAAACAAGATCTTTTAGTTTTGAGAACTCTTGTAGATAAAGCTTGTGAGTATATGCTTTTAGATATTAATCAAGAAAGTGTTAAAGAAGAAAAAGAACCCACACAAGAAAAACTTTAATGAGAATAGAATATATCAATCATTCATTAGCAAACAATATGGGAGATCATATTGAAATGAATAAAAATTTGAAAAAGTATCCATACCTCCATGATAAAATCATGGATCACGAGCTTGGTCATAGCTCCAAAAATGGATTCACTACCCATGATTGGAAGCATGATCTTAACCATTGGGATTGGAAGTTTGAGAAAGAGTTGTTTTGGTTTATGTTAAAATATCCCAAAACACTTTTTCAAGCTTTACCTATAAGAAAAAAAGAAAGTACAATTTATATAAATTGGAATTTGGTTTTAATTTATAGTGTTGTTTTGTTAATAGCAGGAGTTGTCAGAAAAATATGGTAGAAAGTGGTTTAAAATTAGAATTGAGAGTTGCTCTCAATAAAAATAGACAATTTTCACAAGAAGAATTACCTTTATATTATTCAAAAAAAGTAAATGATAAAGGCAGAATTGAATATATTTGTAGATCTTGTAATGAAGAACGTATTGTTCCTCCTATTATGAGTTATGTACATTATATGATTAAACATAAAGAGAGATTAATCAATGACTAAAACATTAGCAGACGGAATATTGAAAGAGTTTTTAGAAGATAGATATACAGGTAAAAGAAAGTTAATTATCTCTAAAGCAGAAGGAGCATTAGAAGCAATGGAAGAAACAAATAGACTATTAAAAAAAGAATATTTGATATTAAATGATTTTCAAGATAAATACTGCAACAGAAACATTACTTTTAAAACAAGAATAGAACTTGAAATAGAGAATATTATTTTTGATATTAAACATCTTGAATCAGAAATCAAAAAACTAAAGGAGATAACAAAATAACACCAAAAGAAAAAGCATTAGGGTTTTTGAAAAATATAATTAATTTAGAATTTCAATCATCTGAAACTTACAAAAATATAGGAAATGCAATATTTAATTTAGTTAGTCATTCAATAGACATAGCTTTAGAAGAACAAAAAAAGGAGTTACAACGTGAATTGATAGATAGAGATTCAAAACTAATAGCACAAGCGGGAAAGATTAGTCATCAAAGAAAAGAAGAACTTGAATTATTATTAAAAATAAGATTCATAATTGAAGATTCTGCACAACATCCTGTTTTCATTAAAGAATTAAATGAAAGAATCAAACAACTAGAGGCAAAACAATGATTAGAAAATTAACAAGAAAAGAATTTGCAGACCAAATATTTGATGAAGTTTTACAATTTCTTGAATCAGGAGATTGTGGCTGTCAAAGTTTTAACTGTGAACATTTTAAAGATTTAAGAGAGAGATGGACAAAATAAATGAAGAAACCATATACAGTTTCAAATAATCCTTTTTTTGAGGAGGAAGAAAAAGAAAAATTTTTAAATTTCCTAGTAAAATGGGGGATCTTTTATGAAACTGTACCATTTGGGGACGCACATATATCTGCTTTAGTTGAGAAGGCAGGGATCTTAAAAAAAGATTTTGAAGAATTAATAAAACTAGAAAAGGATCAAAATGTATATGAAGCAGTACAAAAGGCTTGGAAATATGCTAAAAGACCTTTAACAAAAAAAGAAATATGTTCAGTACTACATAATGAGTTTAGCGAAACTAATATTCAAAAACAAATAGCAAAATTAAGTAAAAATAACATGATTAAGTCAGAAATAGTCAAAGTTCAGGGCAAAGAGATCGAATTTTACCGAACTTAATGATTAAATACTCAATGTGTTACAAAATGACTTAGGGTGAAAATTAAAATGAACGCAAACTTAAAATCCATGAAGGGACAAAGAGGAATAATTGCAGTTGTAATCGGTATTATCTTACTAGTTGCAGTAGCTATTCCAGTAACTACAGACGTTATCAGTTCAGCTAACTTAACAGGTACAGCTTCAACTATTATCGACTTGTTACCGGTATTCCTTGCTTTGGCTGGTCTTGTTCTAGTAGCAGGATTATCAGGTGGATTCTCCAGATAGGGGAATTTAACTGTTCATCAAACATAAGAGTTGGAGGAAACTCCAACTTTACTTTAATTTACAAAAATTTAAATAGTATGAGAAGGTAATAATAAAAATGAATATACCAATGATTTTAATTATGTTGATTCTTTTTTTAGGTATATTATATATTTCGATTGAAGAAAAAAACATAGTTCTTGCAATAGTGAGTGGAATACTTGCTATGTTATTAGGTTCTTTATTTTTCTTTTCAGGAGGAGAAGTCATAACTGAAAAATGTTCTTTTGAAATTGTGAACTCAACAACAATAGGAAACGTAACAACAAATCAATTAGATAGTTTTTGTAATAATCAAACTGTAGTCCCAATAAATACAGGAGAATCATTAATACTAAATTCTTTAGGAATTATTTTTGTAATTTTAGGAATAGGTATTATTTTAGGAAAAGTAGTGGGAGAACATGAATAAAATTGATAGACGAACAACCAACAGATAGCTTCATGCCTAGTGCCGAAGATCTACAAGATATGACGCCTGAGCAAAGAGAAGCATATATAGGAGATGTTTTACATTTTAATAAGTGGATAGCTGATCCTGAAAGAAGAAAAGAAGGCGAATTTAAGCACATAATAAAAGATTTGGAAACTTCTAATTTAAATATAAGAGAATTATTTAATGCTTATTATGATTTAGAGTTAATAGATTTACTTATTGCATATCCTAATGTTTTTCCAAAATCAACATCAACTTCTCTAAGAGATCTTTACGGTTATATGGCTTTGAGCAAATCTAAAGGTGGTATGTTTATGAAAGCATTAACAACAAAATACAATGAAAACAGGCAAACATTAACTGAGAAAAATAACAAATCTTGGTCATGGCCACAACGAGGAGGAGAATAATGGCTAATTTAGAAGGATTATTTATAATTTATTTATTATTTATGGTATTAATCATGGGAGTTTTTATTTTCATGTTTTGGAAACCATTAAAAGAAGCTATAATTTGGAAATATTTTAGAAAAAATTACATAAGAGCAATAATAGTTTACAAAGATAAAGTAATTTCTGACAAACCAATAAAAGTAAAAGGATCTGTTGATTTTAAAGATGGAGATCGTACATATACAATAGATCATTCTTGCGTATATTTAACAAACGGTACACAACCAACTTTAATTTATGAAGCAGATGATCCTCAACCAAAAAATGTTTTAAGTGAACTTGTAGAGGAAGAAGTTAAATGTCCTGATTGTAACCATGATGTATTATTAACTTTCAAAAAACCAATTTTCCCTAGTGGAGAAGAACTGGACAATATGATGATGAGGGCAAAATCTGCCGGTTTGATCAAGGGATTAATGAAAGAGTTACCTATGATCATAAAACTACTCTATATTTGTATTGGGGTAGGAATTGTTGCAGGTGGATTAGGATATTTAATTTATCAAAATATGCCTGATTTGATTGCAGAAAAAATAGCACCAATTTGTAGATCAGCAGTACAGGGGTTAATATTAAGCTAATGGCCAAGAAAAAAACAAGAACAAAAAATAGTGATATGGAAGGGTTCTTTAGAATATACAGTAACGGTATTAAGATTGCTGAGTTCAAAGATAATTTACCAAAAAGCAAGAAGGAACTGGATAAATTTTTAAAGAGCAAACTAGATTAATATGGCTGGAAAATACTTTGTAAAAAGTGATCCTAATAATATTCAAAACTCGAATATTATTCCTGATTACATAAGAGTAAAACAAAATATATTAGATATGTGGTTTACAATCCAAAGAGAGTATCACTCTTATTTGGATAGAAGATCTAATAATTTAGATTATGGTTCAGGTAGAATATTCAGTTTAATAAGATCACTTTATTTTACAAATCTTTATCCTTTGATGATAAAGACAGTAAAAAAACAAACAGAAGATAGCACTCATAAAAGATTTGTAAAACTAATGGAAGATTCAAAAAGTAAAATGATACAATTAGACGAAGAACAAATATCTGCTGTAATTCAATTTTTATCTGCATATCTTTATGAGATAGGATTAACTAAGGTTGATCTTGATGTAAAACCATTTGACCAAACATTTGAGGAAACTTACTGATGAAATATATACAGAGAATTTTGGATATAGCAAAAGAAAAACAGATACAAGATTATGATACTGTTTTTTTAATTGTTGGAGCAGAAGGATCTTCTAAATCTCATTTGGCCTTGAATTGTTTGGAATATTTAGGAGGTACTGCTGATAAAATTTGTCTTGATCAGAATGATTTTGTAGAAGGATTACAAGCTTGTGAAGATGAAGATACTATTGTTTTTGATGAAGCAGGAGATGGTTTATTTTCAAGAGATTTCTCCTCCAATATGTCAAAACAATTAGTCAAAGCATTTATGGTTATTAGAGGTAAAAGATTAATTACTTTTTTAGTACTACCAACTTTTTTTATGATTGATGTTTATTTCAGAAAACATAGAGTTAGAGGTTTATTTGGAGTTTATAAAAGAGGCAGAGTTGGGTTTTTTAGTAAGAAGAAAATTGAAAAGATATTAAGATACGGAGAAAAATCTCAAAATATTTGGGTTACTAAACCTGATTTTGTGGACACATTCCCTATTTACAAAGGACCAATGATGGAAGAATATAAAAGAAAGAAAAAACATAAAATTTCAGAAACATTAAAAGGCATGATGGTTAAAAATTCAAAAGCAGGTACAAAAAGCCATACAATTAAGCAAATGATATTACAAGGAGTTAGACCAACTGATATTTCTAAAATAACTGGATCACATCTAAGTTATGTTTCTATGATTAAAAATAAAATGCAAACAGAAATGTTATCTGTAAAAACTCCAAAATCTTCAGAATATAAAAGGATAAAGGAGTTAAAAAAAGAATATGAAGTTAAGTAAAACAAGAATATCAATAATAGTATTATTCATAATAGTTTATGGTATTTTTATGATTTGGTTAAACTCACATTCTGAATATACTACTTATTATCCTGATTATGTTGTTGAAGATGAAAACAATAACTTAATATATCTTGTGCCTGATTGTCCTGTGGGTACTGCTCCTTATTTAATTTTAGATTGTCCTAAAAAAATAGAAAAAGTCCCTCCTGCATATTATATTTATCAAGTGATAGATGAATATAGAGGATTAATAATT